>JADHQF010000038.1 GCA_016778085.1 Luminiphilus sp.
AATGTCAGTGGTCGCAGCGAGATGCCGAATCACCAGCCGATCGATATCGCCGCTACCCTCTGCGATCGCTCGCAGTCCTGATCGATTCACCTGCACGGGTAACGCGTGGGCACTGTCAGTGATAAGTAATGCGCGACTGTTGTATTCGCCGACCAAAACAATCTGGCCGATCAAACCTTCGGCGCCCAGAACTGGCTGCCCTTCTTCAACTCCGTCCGCTGCCCCTTTATCGAGCATGACCAGATGCCGCGCGGGGTCTGGAGACACCGAACTGATCTGAGCTGCTATCAGCTCATCCTCGATATCGCGAGCGGAATTAAGCAACGCCTTGTAGCGAGCGTTCTCCGACAGCAAGGATGCCAACCTTTGTGCCTGCCCCTTCAACACCCTGTTCTCTTGCTGCAGCCTCAGCACCTCATCCTGTAATGCAGTCCTCGATCGCACTGAATCGAGCAAACTGTCCCAGGCATCGAAGGGCGCCAGTACAATGTTGCTCGTGAACGCGACTACATCGACCGCTCCACGCTGAACGGTCGTCATTCGGGGGTGGTCACGAAAAATGAACAGGATCGCTAGACACAGCAACAACAGCACCACAAATCGCGCACTGATCGGATTTTGTTTCAGGAAAAGCGGTTTAATGACGCTGCCCCAGTCGCCGGTTTTATTCGGTTGAGAGCAGATCCAGGACGTGTCTATCCATCAACTCAAGCGCCCTGCCACCGCCGCGCGCCACACAAGTCAACGGATCATCTGCAACCACTACTGGCAGCCCGGTCTCATTAGAAATTCGCTTATGGAGGTCAGTGAGCAATGCACCGCCACCGGTCAAAACAATGCCTGTCTCGGCTATATCTGCCGCCAATTCTGGTGGAGACTGTTCCAATGCCAGCTTCACCGAACGCATCATAGCGTCAAGTGGCTCTTCGAGCGCGCCGAGAATTTCGTCGTTGGTCAGCGCAAAGCTCCGCGGCACACCTTCAGCGAGGTGACGGCCACGCACATCGATCTCTTTGAGCTCATCTGACTTGAAGCCGCATCCCACCTCCTGCTTGATGCGTTCTGCGGTGGAGTCACCGATCAAACTGCCGTATTTGCGTCGCACGTAGGACACAATGGCTTCATCAAATCGATCTCCGCCGATACGGATCGAGTCACGGTAGACGACGCCGTTCAGAGAGATAATGGCAATCTCAGTGGTGCCACCTCCAATGTCGACCACCATGCAACCGGTCGCCTCGTCCACCTGCAGGCCGGCTCCAATCGCCGCGGCCATCGGCTCTTCGATCAATCTCACCTCACGTGCGCCCGCACTCAATGCAGATTCGCGAATTGCCCTGCGTTCGACTTGTGTCGACATACAGGGTACGCAGATCAACACTCGGGGGCTGGGGCGGATAAATTTCGTTTCATGCACCTTGGCAATGAAGTGCTGCAGCATTTTTTCGGTGACTTGAAAGTCGGCGATCACGCCATCTTTGAGCGGCCTGATAGCTTGGATGTTGCCGGGTGTGCGACCGAGCATCCGCTTCGCTTCCTTACCTACCGCTTCAATTGACTTCTGTCCGTTGTGCACGCGAATAGCAACGACCGAAGGCTCATCGAGAATGATGCCCCGTTCCTTGACGTAGATCAGCGTATTAGCTGTGCCAAGATCAATAGACAGATCGGTGGAAAACATCCCGCGGAGGCGCTTGAGCATTATCGTTCCCTGATTGTGAAGAGGTCATCCGGTGTACTTCGGATATCAGCGGCCTGCCAGCCACAGTGTCGCCTGTGACAGGCTTAAAAATGCCCCCAAATCCAGCGTTTGCGACGCCAAATGCCGAACGAATGTAGCAACGCGGGGGTTTTTGGGCAAGCCACAAGTGTGTTAGTTTTCGCGGCCTTCGACGAGGATACACCCTATGTCTGTCTCACCACAGGATGTTGAGAAGGTCGCCCTTCTCGCACGGCTAGCCATATCTGAATCTGACCTACCCGAAGTCACAGAGCGCTTTGGCCGTGTCCTAGGGTTGGTTGATGAGCTCAACACCATCGACACTGAAACGGTGGTACCCATGTCAAACCCTCATGATATGCACCAGCGACTGCGGCCAGACATCGTTACTGGGCAAAACGACCGTGAGAATTTGATGGCCTCTGCCCCTGCACAGGAACAGGGCTATTTCCTGGTACCCAAGGTCATTGACTGATGACCGATAACGCCCTGCTCTCTGGTTCTGTCAGTTCGCTCAGACAGCAACTGCGCGATCGAGCAGTATCCAGTGAGGAACTTACCCGCGCCTGCCTTGAGCGCATTGAAGCCTGCAACGGCGCGCTGAATGCCGTCATCACCATGTGCTCGGAGCAGGCGCTCGACAGCGCCCGCGAGGCGGACAAAGCCATCGCCAAGGGTGATATCGCCTCGCTTACCGGCATTCCCCTGCTACACAAAGATATTTTCTGCACCAATGGCGTGAGAACGACCTGCGGCTCGCGCATGCTGGAACAGTTCGTCCCCGCATACGACGCCACGGTTGTCACCAAGATGCGGGGCGAAGGTGCCGTGATGCTGGGCAAATGCAACATGGATGAGTTTGCGATGGGCTCCTCCAACGAAACCAGCTTTTTTGGCGCTGTGAGAAACCCTTGGGATCTCAATTGCGTGCCGGGCGGCAGCTCGGGTGGTTCTGCTGCGGCACTCGCTGCGGGCATGGCACCCTTGGTGACCGGCACTGACACGGGCGGCTCAATAAGGCAGCCCGCCTCCCTATGCGGCGTAACGGGCCTCAAACCCACTTATGGCCGGGTCTCCCGCTTGGGCATCATTGCCTTCGCCTCTTCGCTGGATCAGGCGGGCCCCATGGCCCGCACTGCGGAAGACTGTGCGATCGCATTGACCGCCATGTCAGGCATCGACGCGGGAGACTCGACTTCTGCCGATATACCGGTGCCCGACTTCCATGCGGGATTGCATCACGATGTTCAGGGTCTCCGGATTGGTCTGCCGCGAGAGTACTTCAACGAGGATCTCGATCCGGACGTGCGCGAGCGGGTGATGGCCGCTCTGTCTGCACTGGAACAGGCTGGTGCGACATTGGTAGATATTGAACTACCTCACAGTCACTACGCCATTGCCACCTACTACGTTATCGCACCCGCGGAGGCCTCGGCGAATCTGGCTCGCTACGATGGCGTGCGCTTTGGCTACCGCTGTGAAGACCCGGTCGATCTGGAAGACCTCTACCTGCGCTCGCGCAGCGAGGGTTTTGGTGAGGAAGTGCAGCGGCGGATTCTGGTCGGCACCTACGCATTGTCTGCCGGCTTCTACGATGCTTATTTCAACAAGGCACAACAGGTCAGGCGGGTGATTACAGAAGATTTCACCCGTGCCTTTGAATCTGTGGACGTCATCGCCGGTCCCTCTGCGCCCGGCGTTGCCTTTCAGTTTGGGGCAAAACAGCAAGATCCCGTTGCCATGTATATGGAAGACATCTACACGCTGGCAGTCAATCTGGCTGGCCTGCCCGGCTTGTCCACCCCCGCAGGTTTAATCAACGGCATGCCCGTGGGTCTCCAGCTGATTGGCAAACCGTTTGATGAGCAGACGATTCTCAACGCGGCTCACCGGCTACAAAGCGATACGGACTGGCACATGGCCAGACCGCAACTTGAGACGGTGGCGCCATGAGTTGGGAGACGGTGATGGGTCTCGAGGTGCACCTGCAACTCGCGACGCAATCGAAAATTTTCTCTGGTTCGGCAACGGCATTTGGCGCAGCGCCGAATGAGCAAGCAGATGCGGTGGATCTGGGCATGCCCGGCATGCTACCCGTGTTGAACGAGGAAGCAGTCCGATACGCGGTCAAGTTTGGTTTGGGCATCGGAGCCCGCATTGGAGAACGGTCCGTCTTCGATCGCAAAAATTATTTCTATCCAGACCTGCCCAAGGGGTACCAGGTCAGTCAGTTTTTTGCGCCCATCGTCTGCGAGGGTGTTTTCGAGGTGCCACTCGAAGACGGGTCACTTTTTCCGGTCCGTATTACCCGCGCGCATCTGGAGGAAGATGCGGGCAAATCGGTCCACGACGCCTTCAGCCGGGAAACAGGCATCGATCTCAACCGCGCTGGCACACCGCTTCTTGAGATCGTGACCGAACCCGACTTTCGATCAGCGGAACAGGCGGTGGCGTACCTCAAGGCGCTCCACTCGCTGGTGACGTATCTGGGAATCTCTGACGGCAACATGGCAGAGGGCTCGATGCGCTGCGATATCAACATCTCGCTGCGTGAAAAAGGCTCTGATGCCCTTGGCACACGCACCGAGATCAAGAACGTGAATTCTTTCCGCTTTGTCGAGCGGGCCATCCACAGTGAATACGAGAGACAAGCAGACATTCTTGACAGCGGCGGTTCAATCACGCAAGAAACGCGGCTTTACGACGCTGAGCAAAACGTCACGCGCTCAATGCGCTCGAAGGAGGTGGCCAATGACTACCGATATTTCCCTGAGCCCGATTTGCTGCCAATCGTCATTGACGCGGAGTACATTGAGGCAGTCCGCGCCACGCTCCCCGAGTTACCCGGTGCCAAGAGAGCGCGCTTTACCGCCGACTATGGGCTCAATGACTACGACGCCGCGCTGCTTGTGCCCAATCATGCGCTTGCGGATTATTTCGAGGCCGTCGTCACAGCTAGAGGGGCTGCGAAACCGGCTGCCAACTGGATCCTGGGCGACTTGACCGCGGCCCTAAATCGCAACGAAATAGACATCACCTCCAGTCCGATCTCAGCGGCGCAATTGGCCGGCCTGATCGCGCGTATTGAGGACGGCACGCTGTCCAGCAAACTGGCCAAACAGGTATTCGACGGGCTGTGGGCGGGCGAAGGTGACGCCGATCAGATCATTGAGGCGCGGGGACTGAAGCAGGTCAGCGACTCGGGCGCCCTGGAATCGATGGTCGAGGCTGTCATTGCCGACAACCCGGATCAAGTCGCCCAGTATCTGGCAGCTGATGAAACCAAACAGAAGAAGTTGAGCGGTTTCTTTGTCGGCCAGATCATGAAGGCATCGAAAGGGCAGGCCAACCCCCAGATGATCAATGAGTTATTGCTCAAGAAACTAAACGATCAGTCCTGAACCCGACCCTTTAAGTACTTCAGGCGATTTTCCCGCTTCCGCTCTGCGCTTTTGCGCAGCAACACATAGATTGCGCCCGTGCCACCATGCGCTGGTTGTGCTGAGTGAAAGGCCTGCACCGCTTCCAATTCTCGCAGCCAGTGATCGACATAGCCCTTCAAGACAGCGGTTTGCTCGCCCTGATTTTTCGACTGCCCCTTTCCGTGAACAATCAGCAACGTCCGTAAGCCCAGCTCAGTCGCCTCTCGAATAAAAGAAAACACTTCTTCACGCGCCTGCTGCACCAACATGCGGTGCAGATCCAGACGGGCGTCGATCTGGTACTGACCCAGTCGCAGCTTTCGATACACCCCGTTCTGAATTCCCGGCCTCTTGAATTCCAATACATGCCAAGCATCCAGCGGCATCACACCGTCATCAACGAGTGGATTCACCACTCGCTCTTCACCCATTGCAGCCCGCTGGCGCCCTTTTTGTTGGTCCTCAGAGAGACGGTCCTTGACCAAACGCACGCGTGCCTCACGGCCCAGAGGCTTAACCCCGGCCATTTCCTCGGCAAAGAGATCCTCGTCGCTCACCCGTATTTGCACTCTGATCGGCGGTTAGGCCAGTATAGTCCTCGCATCTGTCGCTGGGGGACCTCATGAACGGCAATTTCGTGACGGGCGCAGGGTATTTCCTGCGCGGCTTGGCTATGACTTTTCAACCGGGCCTGCGTCGCTTCGTCTTGGTGCCGCTGATCGCTAACATCTCGCTGTTCAGCCTCATGGGTTGGCTACTTTACGAGGTCATCACAGACTTTTACGACGCCGCGATGCTCACCGTGCCCGACTGGCTGCAATTTCTGTCTTGGATCATCACACCACTGCTGTGGTTGGTTGGAGGACTGATGACGGGTTATGCCTCGACCCTGCTCGTCCTGATGCTGACGTCCCCCTTTCACGCCTTGTTGGCGGAGAAGGTCGAAGAATCGGTTACAGGAGAGTCGGTGCCGGCGTTAGAGGGTGTCGCGGCGGCGCTCCTTGAGGTCCCGAGAGCCCTGTTTCGTGAGATCCGGAAGTTTCTCTATTACGTCCCGATGGCACTGGCGGTGCTGATCCTGACCATCATTCCGGTCTTCAACGCGTTTGCCCCGCTGGGATGGTTTCTGCTGGGGGCGTGGATGATGAGCCTTCAATTCGTCGACTATCCGATGGATAACCACAGATTGCCGTTTCGGGAAGTGCGCGACGCGTGTGCAGAGCGGAGATTATCGACGATTGGCTTTGGCGGCACGGTGGCGTTTTTCACCGGCATCCCGCTCTTAAACCTGGTCGTGATTCCCGCTGCGGTAATCGGCGCAACGCTACTATGGTGCGAGGAACTGAGGTCTCTGCGTTAGGACTTGTCACCGGGCGCTGGCGGCGCCATGCAGGCCAGAGAATGACCGAGCAAAGCCTCTATATCGGGCAGCAAAAAAGCGTCATCTTCACTGGCAAAGCTGATCGACACACCTGTGGCACCCGCCCGGCCAGTGCGACCGATGCGGTGAACGTAATCCTCCGGGTCCTCTGGGAGGTTGTAGTTGACCACGTGGGATATGCCTTCGACGTGGATCCCGCGCCCAGCGACATCCGTGGCGACCATGACTTTCGAGCGCCCTGATTTGAAGTTCTCGAGCGTTTTGGTGCGTTTAGCCTGAGTGATCTCTCCAGAAAGCATGCCGCAGTGGACACCTTCCTTGCGCAGTTTCTCGTAAAGCCTTCTCACCTGATCGCGCCGGTTCGCAAAAATAATGACGCTCTCAACATCGGGATCATTGAGCAGATCCATCAGAACGGGGAATCGCTCTCGGCTAGAAACGAGATACACCCTTTGATCCACCGATGCCGTCGCCACCCGCTCGGGTTCAATCTCGACGGTGATGGGCTCAAACGTCCACTGTCTGGCTAGATTCATGATGTCCTGGGTGAAAGTGGCCGAAAATAGCAGGGTTTGCCGATCTTCCTTGCGGGGTGTGGCGCGCACAATGCGCTTAACCTGAGGAATAAACCCCATATCCAACATACGATCCGCTTCATCGAGGACAAGCGTTTCCACACGGTCCAATGCCAGGTCGCGCCGCTCCATGAAGTCGATCAGGCGGCCGGGGGTCGCAACGATGAGATCAACAGGCGCCTGATTTACCTTGCTCAGCTGTTTCTGATAATCCGCACCACCTATGAGGGTGACCGTTTTCAAACCCGTGAACCGGCCCAGTTCAGCTGCATCGGCGGCGATTTGCATCACCAACTCACGTGTCGGCGCAATGATCACAGCGCGCGGCTCCCCAAGGTAGCGCTCCCCCTCAATCGGGTGGTTTAGCAAATCATTGAAGATAGTAATCAAAAAGGCGGCGGTTTTACCGGTGCCCGTCTGCGCTTTACCAATGGCGTCATTGCCCGCAAGGGTATGCGGCAGGATTTGACCCTGTATGGGTGAGCAAAACTCAAAGCCCAGCGCATCGATGCCACGTTGCACAGACGCAACAAGCTCCAGAGTCTCAAATTTCACTTGTTCAGTGGGCGCGGGGTCAGCGGACTCAAGCGGTTCGCTCTGCGCAGCGGCATTTTCTTGCACAACATTAGCCGGAAAAAATGAGCGCGAAGTTTAGCACAGGGAACGGGTTAGAATGCGCGAGCTTTTGGACTTGGCAAAGGCCGGATTATCAAACATGAATAACGCTGATTCATCCCGGCTAGCATCCCAGATGCTGGCGGAACTGCGCCCGCTGTGGCGGATTGCCTGGCCACTGCTGATTGCGCAGACCGCCCAAATTGGCACCGGGGTGGTCGATACATTGATGGCCGGTAATTATAGCGATGCCGATCTGGCCGCCATCGCAGTGGGTTTCAATATCTGGCTGCCGCTCTATCTGATCATACTGGGAACGCTGTTTGCCTGCTCGGCGATCGTGGCACAAGACTTCGGCGCGGGGCGTATAGAGCGCGTGCGCAGCTTTCTGCCGCAGGGCCTTTGGGTGGCTGTGGCGCTCAGCGCGGTGATGACACCGCTTTGCTTGAACAGCGACATGGCCATCGCACTGCTTGGGCTACCTGAGGAGACGGCTGTCAAAACCAGCGCCTACGTGAGCCGTGTGGGCCTGGGCTTCCCCGCCCTTGGCATATTTATGGCCCTTCGTTACCACACTCAAGGCTTGGGCATTACCGCGCCCTTTGCCTTCGCAAGCGTAGTGGGGTTCATCGCTAACGTGCCACTCAACTACATGCTGATATTCGGTGCATGGGGTGCCCCTGAGCTCGGCGCCGAGGGGTGTGGTCTCGCCACGGCGGCGTCGATGTGGATCAGCACCCTCATCATTTTGCTGTATGTGCTTACCGCGCGCTCTCTGCAGCCTTACCTGCCGACGCACTGGTTAGAGGGGCCTGACTGGGGCCGTATCAGTGAAATTCTCGTAGTCGGCTTCCCGGTGGGACTGACTTTCTTTTTAGAGACGGGTGTCTTTTCTGTCATCACGCTACTGATCGCCACACTGGGCGACGCGGCGGTCGCCGCGCATCAAATCGCCATCAATGTGTGGGATGTTTTCTATATTCCGATGATCAGTGTCGGCAGCGCCATGGCGACCCGCATGGGCCACGCGATCGGAGCCCGGAATGCGCACGGCGTGCGCATGGCGCTTTGGGTCGGTGCCGCCCTTTCCACGTTGATTGGCCTTCTGGCCATGTCGCTATTGTTGCTGTTTCCGGATGCCATTATCGGGGCGTATACCCAATCCGAGGATATCCGGGAGCTCGCGCTCAGGCTGCTACGACTGGCGGCGCTATTCATCATGATCGACGTCGTCCAGATCGTTGGGTCATTTGTGCTTCGCGCATACAAAGAGACCCGCTTCCCGTTCATCGTGGTAACACTCTCCTACTGGGGTCTGGCGCTGCCGCTGGGTTACCTGCTGGCCATCCACTGGGGTAGCAGCTCACCCGAGGGTACAGTGGACTTCTGGTACACCACCATTCTAGGTATTGCGGTGGCAGCGGCGCTGATTACCTGGCGTGTCCGGCGGATTCTGCGCTCGCTGGACTGATCGATCGCTACGGTGAGCGCTCCTGACACAGCACGCAGTCTTTGCAGACAGCGAGAGCAAGTTGACTGGCCTCCCCCTTCCAGGCGTCCAGCACATGCAAGCAACCCGTCGGAAGCCCCGAGCCTACAAGATATCGGATCACCAACAAGCTTTGCTGCAGCGCCACCAGACCAACCACTGGCCCGAGGATGCCGAGCTCCGCGCAGCCCTGGTTTTCAGACGAGTCAGGCTCTCGCACCAAGCAGTGATAGCAGCCTTCTCGGCGCGCCTCATCAAATACTGCCCACTGACCCGATGTCCCCACCGCTGCGCCCATCACCCACGGTAGCTTGGCTGCATACGTCGCGCGGTCTATATCCAGCCGGGCCTGGAGCGAATCGGTGGCATCCAACACGATATCAACTCCCTCAAGGAGCTTTGACGCGGTATCGCCCTCGAATCGCGCGCAGTGAGCATCAACGGCAATTTCTCCATTGGCATCCCTTAGCCGTTGTGCGAGCACTTCCACCTTCAACTGTCCAAGGTCGTCCTCGGTGTAGGCCAACTGGCGAGGCAGATTACTGAGCGCAATTCGGTCGTCATCGACCAGGCGAATCGAGCCGACGCCCGCACCCGCAAGATACTGAGCTGCCGGGGTACCCAGCCCACCTGCTCCGACAATCAGTACGCGACTCTCCTTCAGCCTCGCCTGCCCCTCTAGATCAACCTCGGGCAGGATCAACTGACGTGCGTAGCGCGCCAGCTCGCTGTCACTCAAGGCTGCCATTGTCCCCCCGTCATGCGCGGCTGACCGGACCAATCCCGCCGGGAACACATGTGCTGAAAGCCTCGATCCCGCATACAAGCTGTGACGGCATCGGCCTGATCAAAACCATGCTCAAGTAATAGCCATCCGCCAGGAACCAGATGGGCTGGAGTGTGTTCGACAATGTGCTCGATCGATTCAAGACCCGTCTGACCGCCAACCAGTGCGCTATCCGGCTCAGCCGGGAGGTCGCCCTGCCGCAGGTGTGCATCCGATGCGCTGATGTAGGGTGGGTTGGAAACGACCAGATCCCATTGGGCGGCACCCAGTTGCTCAAACCAGTGACTTTCAAGCCACTCCACCTGCACTCCCAGTGAACGCGCATTGGCCTCGGCACACGCCAGCGCCTCCACACTGCAATCGATCGCGGTCAACATGGCGTCAGGCCGCTCGGCCTTGCAGGCCAGCGCAATCGCGCCGCTACCCGTCCCCAAGTCAAGTACCCGCTTAGCGCCCGCATCAATGCACTCGATCGCCCACTCGACCAAATGCTCTGTCTCTCGCCGTGGAATCAAGACATGACGATTGACGCCCAAGCGCAGTGACCGAAAGTCGCGATACCCCAGCACGTACGCCAGAGGCTCTCCGTCATGCCGTGCATTGGCATGATCAGTAAAAAGGTTCAGCGCCGGCTCTGCCACAGGGTCCTCGCCATGAGCAAATAACCAGGCGCGCTCTACTCCGAGCACGTCAGCGAGCAGTATTTCAGCCTCGACTCGATCGATGCGCGCCTGCTGGATCAACTCGCGGACCGTCATTCCTCTGCCATCGCTGCCAACAGATCGGCTTGATGCTCTTGCCGAAGCGGCAGAATCAGCGGGTCCAATTCGCCGCCAACGACCTCATCCAATTTGTAGAGCGTGAGATTGATTCGATGATCTGTAATCCTGCCCTGGGGGAAATTGTAAGTGCGGATCCGCTCTGAGCGATCTCCTGACCCCACCAGTGAGCGCCGCTCGGACGCCTGCGAGGCCCGCTGGCTCTCCTGCTCTGCCGAGAGCAGCTTCGCCTGAAGGAGAGACATCGCTCTGGCGCGATTTTTATGCTGTGAGCGCTCATCCTGACACTCAACAACAATGCCCGTCGGCAGGTGAGTCAGACGCACCGCCGAATCCGTGGTATTGACGTGCTGGCCACCTGCCCCGGAGGACCGAAAGGTATCCACGCGGAGATCCTCCTTCCGAATATCGATACTATCCACCTCCTCGAGTTCAGGTAGCACTGCCACGGTGCAGGCAGAGGTGTGGATCCGACCCTGGGATTCGGTTTCGGGGACCCGCTGCACCCGGTGCGCGCCGGATTCGAACTTGAGGTGACTGTAGACATCTTGTCCGGCCACTCTGCTGATCAGTTCCTTGTAACCGCCATGCTCGCCGGAACGTTCAGACAGAATCTCTACCGACCAACCCTTCTGCTCGGCGTAGCGGTGATACATCCTGAACAGATCGCCGGAAAAGATCGCCGCCTCATCGCCACCGGTACCCGCTCTGATCTCAAGGAAAACATTACTGCCGTCATTGGGATCCTTCGGCAATAGCAAGACCTGGAGAGCCGACTCAATCTCCTCTAATGCGACTGAAGCCTCTGCGACCTCATCGCTCGCGAGGGCTTTGATTTCGGCATCCGAGTCATCCAGCAGTTGTCTGGCATCCTCGAGCTCGACCTGCAGTTGTTGCCACCGCTGATACTGCGTCACAACATCATTCAAGTGCGCAAACTCAACCGAAAGATCGCGAAACCGATTCTGGTCGCTGATCACCTCGGCATCACCCAGCAAGGCCTCAACCTCCTGATGGCGGTCAGCCAGTGTCTCAAGTTTAGTCAGTAAAGATGCTTTCACTGCGAGGATACCGAGGCAGTTTTATTGGAGGGTCGCGCCCTCGTCCCGCTCTTCATCGAAGTCTGTGAGCCCCAGCATGGCGGCCATTTTGGAGACATCGCGTTTGCCGCCTTCCTTCGCGAGCTGACGAAGGCCCGCAGTGGGGGCGTGGATCAATTTGTTGGTCAAATCTCTTGCGAGGCGTCCGAGGACCTCCTCCGGGTCAGCGCCTTTTTCCAACATTTTGAGCGCTTTCTCGAGCTCAGTTTGCTGCAAGGCTAGGGCGGAGTCACGATAGGTTTTGACCACATCGGCTGATTGCCGCTCAAGCAGCCCTTCTTTCAAAGCTTCTATACCCGAGGCGACAATTTCATCGGCCTTGCTGGCCTCTGACTCACGCAGGCGCAGGTTTTCCTCGATGACCTCGCGCATATCGTCAACGGTGTAGAGATAGATGTCAGGAATTTCGGCTACCTGCGGCTCAATATCCCGCGGCACCGCCAAATCGATCATGAGCATGGGCCGCCAGCGCCGCGCTTTGACCGCTTCCTCTGCCGCACCCTTCCCAAGAATGGGCAACTGACTTCCGGTCGAACTGATGACGATGTCGGCATCGGGCAAACGCTCTGTCACATCGGCCAATAGAATCGCTTCGGCGTCAAACTGCGCCGCCAGTTGCTCAGCGCGCTCGAGTGTCCGGTTGGCAATGATCAGCTTGGAGACACCCGCGTCCCGCAAATGTCGGGCCACGAGCTCGATGGTCTCGCCGGCACCCAAAAGGAGTGCGGTGCTGCGTTCCATATCGCTGAAGATCTGGCGCGCCAGATCAACCGCCGCGTAGGCCACCGAGACCGGGTTTTCGCCAATGGCGGTATCCGTGCGCACCTTTTTCGCGATCCGAAAGGCTTCCGGGAAAATCAGATTCAGGTGAAATCCGACCGCTCCTGCCTCCTGCGCCACGGCAAAGGCGGACTTCATCTGCCCAAAGATTTGGGGTTCGCCCAGCACCATGGAGTTCAGACCGGCGGCCACTCTAACCAGGTGCGAGGCCGCCGCCACCCCGTGATTTCGGTAAACAGAGGGAGACAACTGATTGATGTCCAGTCCATGGTGGGCCGCGAGCCACTGCGCCACTTGATCGCTGGCGCTCACACCGTCCACGTTGTCTGGTAACACGCCGTAGAGCTCTGTCCGGTTGCATGTGGACAGGATCACCGACTCGCTGAGCTGGGTATCACGAATCAGGGCGCCCAATGACTCGTGCACTTTTTCCGGCGCAAAGGCGATGCGCTCGCGCAGCTCAACGGAGGCCGAGTCGTGGTTTACGCCAACTACTACCAGCTTATTCAACATGGCTTCGGTCAGGACCCTCGCCATTCATCCCAACTTGCTATCATAGCATCTACTGCTGACTAACACGCCGCAGGGGTTTCGCGCCTTTGTGGCACTATGACGACCCATGATTGCCTTACGCTCCGCTTCCATCACGCTCGCACTGTTTCTCGCAGGTTGCGCCACATCCGCACCCAACATGAGCGTCGAAGCGCCGTTGGCGCTTGACGATGCGGAGATCGCTGAGGCACCTGAAGCGCGACCAGAGACGCCGATTCCGGATGACAGTCTGCTACCGCTGTTGCAGGCCGAATTCGCCTTACGCCAGCGTGATTTTGATCAGGGTCTCGCGTTACTGTCCGAGCAGGCTGTCTTACTGGAGGACCCGGCGCTGGCGCGGCGCGCACTGCGACTGGCAGAGTTCGTCAACGACACGGACCGGGCCGCCATGATGGCGGTAAGATTGGTTGAACTCGACTCGGATGATGGCGCCGCCGCCGCCGCCGCATCGGGGTGGCTGTCGAGAGCGGGACGCCCGGTCGATGCCGTGTATTACGCCAAGCTCGCCTTTGAGCACGGCCATCCGGTCAATGTCGCGACTAACCTCGGCACGTATGACGCGCTGGATGAGGGCAGTCAGTTGGCGATTGCCGAGGCTATCCGCGCTATTGCCGCGCAGTGGCCAGAGGATGACCAGGCAGCCATCGCGGCTAGCCTGCTGGCGCGACTTGAGGGCGATTTCAAACGGGCAGAGTCGTTCATTGTGCCTGTGCTTGAACGCTCTCCAGAAGATATTCGGGCTGTCATGCTCTGGACCCAGCTCATGCTGGATCAGGGCTCCAGTAAGCCTTTTGATTTGCTCGCGACCACTGTGTCGCGGTATCCCGACAATCAGGAACTGCGCCTGCAGTACGCCCGACTGCTCGGATCAGAGGGGAACTACAAGGGCGCCCGTGCACAGTTTGTTTTGTTGCTTGAACGCGACGCGGAAAATGCCGAACTCCTCTCAACTGCTGCGCTGCTCGACTTTGAACTCGAATATTTTGACGAAGCGCTGGGCAAATTTGAACAGCTGATCGCACTGGGAGAGCGGCTTGATGAGGCGCACTACTACGTCGGCCGAATCGAGATGGCGAACGATCGTTACCCCGAGGCTATTGCTGCTTTCGCCGCGGTAGGCCCCTCGCGGGAGTTTCGCGATGCCAAGGCCTTCGCCGCCCAGTTATTGATCGACACCGCGTTCGCCAGCGATATCAAAACGTTCTTCGACGATCAGCGGCGCGCTTTCCCGAGCGCGGCAGAGCAGCTTTTTTTGCTCGAAGCAGACTCGCTGCGAGACTGGCCGGGTGAATCCCTCAAAGCCTATGACCGAGGCCTGATCGCTTTTCCTCAGTCATTCTCTTTACTCTATGGCCGCGCGATGGTGCACGAGTCAGAAGGCCAACTGGGAGCAATGGAGAACGACTTGCGCAGCATTCTCGCGCAGGATCCTGACCACGCCGCCACCCTCAATGCCCTGGGCTACACGCTGACCAACCACACACAGCGTTATGAAGAGGCAGCTAACCTGATTGAGCGCGCGCTCGTCCTATCGCCCGGTGATCCCGCCATTCTCGACAGTCTGGGGTGGGTTTATTACAAGCTGGGTCAGTACAGCGACTCCGAGGCGCTGCTGCGAGAGGCACATAAGGCCTTCCCAGACCCGGAAGTCGCGGCGCACCTCGGAGAGGTGCTGTGGGTCCAGGGCAGGCAATTCGAGGCGCGAGACGTGTGGCGCGACGGATTAGGTCGGGTGCCCGACCATCCCATCATTCTCGAGACGGTGAAACGGCTGGGCGCTGAACTGCCGTGATCCAGCGCCTGAGCTCAAGATGTCGAGGCCGGCGCGTCGCGGCTTGGCTTTGGATCGGATTGGGAGCCGCCCTCACCACGAGTTGCGCCAGTACCGATCCGAAGAGCGAGCAGCCGGTAGAGACGCTCCCAAGGGTGCCCGGTGGCCTTGTCAAATGGGAAGCCAAAGGGAAAGCCTCTTTCACTCATCAAGGCGCCACGGAGACCGCCCGTTTTCATTGGGCCCGGAGCACGCCACAGAATGATGCCATCACGGTGTCGGGCCCGTTCTCCGTGAACCGCCAGACAATAGAGCGTTGGGATGACCAACTCATATGGCGCGACGGAGAGCAGGTTCGCCCACTGTCTGACTTGGACCCCGACTCACCCGCCCTCACTGCGCTGACCGCCATTCCACCAGAAGCACTGGGTCGCTGGTTACTGGGCGCTCAGCCTGACTCAGCGGCTTGGGTGGTCGACGTGACTGAGTGGCAGGCAATCTCTCCCTGGCAAGCACCCTCGCGGGTTACAATCCGCGGTTCCGGTTTGGAAATAAAGGTCATTATCTCGCAATGGGAGTTCAGTCCGGCACCGTGACAGCAATTGAGACCTGCTCCCCCGCGAAGCTCAATTTATTTCTACATGTGACAGGGCGCCGCCCCGACGGATATCACTCACTG
>JADHQF010000039.1 GCA_016778085.1 Luminiphilus sp.
GAAGCGGCCACCGACTGCTCCTCAACAGGCTCCATACCCTCAAGGTTGAGTAATCGGGGCTGCTCATAGGTGCCACCCGATATCTCAATGAGGTCTACGCTGGCCTGCTCCAACCATTTGGCCACCTGCAAGCTCTCGTTAAAATCAAAACCACCGCGTTGAAAATCGGCGCTATTGAGCTTGACCGAAACTGGCACTGTGGGCCCCACTGCGGCGCGGACTCTGGCCACACAGGACAGCAGCAACCGGGCTCGGTTCTCGAGCGACCCTCCCCACTGATCCACCCGTTGATTGCTTCGCGGACTCAAAAATTGCGAGAGCAGATAACCGTGGGCCGCGTGCAGCTGGACGCCCGTAAATCCCGCGTTGACCAGCACCTTGGCGCACCGCGCAAACCCTGCGATCACCGCCTCAATATCCTCTTCGGTCATGGGATCAGGCTCCCCGAACTGCCCTCCGGGCAGCCCAAGCTTGACGGCAGAAGGCGCCTTGGGACGCGGATTTACAATCTTTTGACACTGCCGGCCCGCGTGGCTGATTTGCGCCCAAAAATGGTTGCCGCCGCGGGTCCCAGCGGCCGCCCACGTCTCCAGGGCGGCTTGCATCGCCGCCGAGGGCTCGCTGTCTATGATGACGTTACCCGGACGCTCCAAATGATCCCCATCGATCTGCACATTGCCGGACAACAGGAGGCCTGCCCCACCATCGCTCCATATGCCGTACAACTGGTTAAGCGCCTGCGTGGGCTCTCCGGAGGGGCTTGCCAACCCTTCCGTCATCGCGGCTTTGCACAGTCGATTGGGTATTTCTGCACCGCAAGGCAGCGGCAGTGGCTTTTCGATCATTTAAAGTACTTCCTTGGTGAGGCCAATAACCTATTGTTTTAAATTAAATATCCTGCATCTGTCCAAGGCGGTCAACGGACGCCAAGACACCATCCCAACCTCCCTCGATATGCGGCGCCAACACTTCAGCGATACCGGTATCCGTCCGCCATTGCAGGTACGTGTCATACGACGCCTCTTGATCCCAGTATTCGACCAGTAAATACGTCCCTGACGCCTCGTTCAGCACCACATCGATGCGCTCGCAGCCCGCAAATTCTCGGGTATCCGACAGCGCCGCCTTAAACAGATCAGCCATTGCTTCCACCTGACCCGGCTTACAGGGAAATTTAGCCACCACTACAAAACTCATTGTGCGTCTCCTTATGCGTTTTTTGCGTTCAACTGGATGAATGCTGGAGACTACGGCATGTCTCGCTACATTGAAATGTAGCGGCCCGGCTAGCCCTCAGGAAGTCAGCCCCCAATCAATTTTGAGCCAAGAGATTTGTGTGCGGTAATACCGTTTCGGGAACCCCCATCGATGCCCCCGGATCTGATTAAGTGAATTCACGGAAGAAAGACGGAGTGATCACCATGGCTACAGGCGGATTGAAACGAGCTGTTTTGGCACCAATCGTCCTCGTCGGAACACTTTTTTCGGCCACCATCGCCGCGCAAATCATCTCGGTTGAGGGTAAAGGCACTGTCGAGATCGAACCCGAATATGCCCGCATGAGCGCCTCGGTAAGCCACACCGCTGACACTGCGAGTGACGCGCAGGCGATGGTTGATCGTGTGATGTCGCGACTGCTGACTGGTGTGGATGAGCTGCCCGTGGCCGAGAACAGCATCGACGCCGGGCAAATCCGCATTCAACCCCGATACCGCTGGAATCCGCGCTCAGAAACACAGGAATTCCAAGGCTACGAAGCGACCCGGGTGCTGGGCTTCAAGCTCACCTCTCTCGAATCCTTGGGTGATGCGTTGCAGATGCTTTCCGAGCAGGGCGCCACGAGCGTAGACGCGCCGCAATACGGGAGTTCACAAACCGGTGCCGCGCGAAGTCGAGCGCTCGGCATGGCCTTTGACGATGCCAAAGCTGATGCGGAGGCCCTGACCCAAGCGGCTGGACTCACATTGGGGCCACCCGACAACATCAGCACAGGCCCTCAACGGGCGCCGGTTTTCAGGACGATGAACCGTGCAGCACCCGCAGCCATGTCAGCCGAAATGGCGCCGCGCTATGAGCCCGGACAGTTATCGGTCTCTGCGTCAGTTTCTGTCGTCTTTTCAGCGACCCCCTGACGCACTTGGATTCCCCATCATTCGGCCCTATTATGCGGGGAACGACGTTACCCAAGGAGCGACACATCATGAGTGACAAGCCTGTTTTCTCCACTGCAGCGACGATGGATCCGGCAGCCAGTATTGCCAGCACCAACAAGGTGCTCAGCAACACCTACTGGCTATTGGGACTGACACTGGCATTTAGCGCGCTCACAGCTACCGCGGCGGTAGCAATCAACATGCCCCAATCATTTGCGCTGGTGCTGATACTTGTGGGCTTCGTGCTGCTTTTCGTTGTTCATAAGATGGCGGACAGCGCCAAGGGCCTGCCCGCTATCTTCGCCTTTACCGGCGTATGGGGCGCCTCGATCGGGCCGATGTTGTCGTTCTATCTGGCCATGGAAAACGGACCCACTATGGTGCTGCAAGCACTGGCCGGCACGGCATTGGTGTTTTTCTCCTTGTCGGCCTACGCCCTCAATACGAAGAAGGACTTTTCGTATCTGGGTGGTTTCCTGATGACAGGCCTGATCGTTGCCGTCGTGGCGATGATCGCGAACATGTTCCTCGCAATCCCCGCGCTGTCGCTGACGCTCTCGGCGGTGGTGGTAATGATCATGGCAGGCCTCATTCTGTTTGATACCAGCCGCATCATCCACGGCGGCGAAACCAACTACATTCGTGCCACGGTTGGCCTGTATCTGAATATCTTTAATCTGTTTATCCACTTGCTTCATCTCATCGCCGTCTTCACTGGCGGTGACGACTGATAGCGGAGTAGCTGACTGCAAAGCCCCGGCCTCGCCGGGGCTTTTCGTATGTAGGCCATGGAAATCTCGCTAATCATTCGAACCAGCCCCGACGACGCGCATCGCCTTGCGACCGTGCGTCGCTTTATTAAGACCGCGGTCGAACAGGGGCATACGATCCGGCAGTGCTTTTTTCAGAGTGCGGGTGTGTTGGCGGCGACCCAATCGGAGGGGCTCGCGGACTGGCAACAGATTGCGGATGACACTCAAGCAGAGCTGCTCCTCTGTAGCCAGGCCGTCGAGGCACATGCCGTCGACCCCGAGGGTCCCTTTCAAATAGGCGGGCTGGGGGCATTGATCGAGGCTGCGGTCAGATCAGACCGGTTGGTGTCTTTTGTCTGAACTCGCACCCAATACCAACAGTAAGAATTGGCTCATCACGCTGTCGGGGAAGGCTCAATCCACGGCGGCGCTGCAGGCTGGGACGGATCTGGCCTTGGCCGCCGGGGCATTCGGACAAAAAGTCACGCTCGTCTTTTCCGGAGAGGGCCTCGCGCTCTTGAAAGCCGAGCCTGATCGCCATGAGGCACTGCATCGCCTGCTGGGCTCACTCCCCTACTACGAAATCGATCGGGTGTATGCGCTGGGGTCACACAACGAAGCGCCGACCTATCGTGACGACCTGGCGGTCCTACCCATGTCGCAGGCGGAGTGGGCAGCCGCCGAGATGGCGTCGGATATCGTGGTGAATTACTGATGGTCTTGCATCACCTCTATGGCCAGCAACAGTTAGCCGACTGCCTGAGTCTTGTGGGTGCCGATGACACGGTCTTGATCATGGATGCCGGCTTACTTGAAGTTGCGGGTGACGCTTTCTCGTCCTTTTCATGTGCCGTGATGGTCCTCGACGACGCCGAGTCTCACAGCGCGGATCATGCCGGCCTTCCAGTGATCGATACCACCGGGTGGCTTGATCTAGTCTGCCGGCACCCCCACAGCATGAGCTGGGGGTGAAGCATGGTCAGTGATGACATCCTCGCAGATCTCTGTGACGAGAACGGTTTTTTGATTCAAGCCGAGGAGTGGTCTGACGATATCGCCCGGGCGTTTGCCGCACAGGAGGGCATTTCGCTCACAGACGCCCACTGGGAGGTGCTCTCTCTGCTCCGCGACTACTTTGCGGCCTTCGGCGACTCGCCGGCCAATCGCGCACTGGTGAACTATACAAAACAGCAGTTCGGAAAAGACAAAGGCAACAGTCTCTATCTAATGGGGCTGTTCCCGGGCTCACCCGCACGCGTGGGCAGCCGCATTGCCGGTCTGCCAAAGCCCAAGAACTGCCTGTAGCCACTGTGCAGCACCTCGACTATCAACCTGAGCGGTGCGAAGCCCTTTTTCAAGAAAAGGCCGCCAAGGCATTTGAACGTCTGAAACCGCTCGCGCCGCCAACCCCACAGCACCATGCCTCTATCGCCAGCGGTTATCGTCTCAGGGCTGAGTTTAGAATCTGGCACGAGGGCGATGACCTGAACTACGTGATGTTTCCGCCTGGTGAACCCCGTAATCCCCACATTATCGAAACGTTCCCTGTTGCCGGCCCACGCATTACCGAGGCCATGGCACCTCTTCGGGAAACCCTGCAGAGCTCAATCGAGCTCAGGCGCAAGCTCTTTCAGGTGGAGTTTCTGTCGACACTCAGCGGCGAGCTGCTGATCGCATTGATTTACCACCGCCCGCTTGACGACACATGGCAAGTTAAAGCCCAGGCGCTGGCTGAGTCACTGTCCTGCAAGATCATTGGGAGAAGCCGCAAACAAAAACTGGTTCTAGACACCGATTGGGTTGAAGAGGTGATTGAAGTCGAGGGTCAGGCGTATCGCTATCGCCAACCGGAGCAGTGCTTTACACAACCCAATGGTCATATCAATCAAAAAATGATGGGGTGGCTGCTTGAGCAGTGCGATGACACTGATACGGATTTGCTAGAACTTTACTGTGGCATCGGGAACTTCACGCTGCCGCTCTCGCAGCGGTTTTGCAACGTGCTGGCCACTGAACTTAGCAAGCCTGCTACCGCCGCCGCGCGCTGGAATGCCGAAACAAACCGAACCCACAACATCGAACTCGCCCGCCTGTCGGCCGAGGACATGACGGTGGCGATGGCAGGCGAACGGACGTTCCGACGGCTCGCTGAACTCAAACAGCCGCTAGCACATTATCAGTTCGACACCCTGCTTGTAGACCCACCCAGAGCCGGCCTTGATGCCGCGACTTTGTCGCTGGCGAGCAGGTTCAAGCGGGTCCTGTACATTAGCTGCAACCCCGAGACGCTAGGCGACAACCTCGCTACACTGTCTGCAACTCACAACATTGAGAGTCTTGCGTTTTTTGACCAGTTTCCCTACACCCATCATTTGGAGTCAGGCGTGGTCCTGAGCAAAAAGACTGCATGAGTGCACTGACGACCGAACAGATCCAAGAAAGACTGATCGCCCACTCAAATTGGCGACTGGACGGCATTTGGTTAGCCCGAGACCTCCAGTTCGCCGACTTCGAGGCGGCTTGGCAGTTCATGAGCCACGTGGCGGACTGCGCTGAACAGCAAGACCACCACCCCAACTGGTATAACGTCTACAACACGGTGCAAATCAGGCTCTCCAGCCACGATGCCAATGGCGTTACCGAGCGAGACCTCGCACTGGCAAAGAGCATTGATGACTATCTGGCCAACGTGCCCCACACAGACCTACCCGCCACATCCATTTTTAGAACCTAAAGAAAGGACACCGCCCCATGCAACTCTCTTTTTATGACGCCAGCATCATGTGCTACGAGCAAATGCTTCAAAGCACCGCCAATGTTTTGAGAGCAGGTCGAGAGCACGCCGAGGCAAGCGACATGCCACTTCGCGATATTGTTGACTATCGGCTTCACGAGACCATGAACCCCTTCAGTTTTCAGGTGATCTCTGTGTGGCACCACTCATATGGAGCGGTTCAGGGCATGCGTGCTGGAGAGTTCAACCCACCCCCCTCAAAGCCTGGGATCGACTACGCGGGGCTCTGTGAGCTGATCGATGAGGGACTGGCCGAACTACAGAAAGAAACGCCAGAGTCTATGGCAGCGCTGTCGGGTCAGAACATGTACTTCCGCTTTGGCAAGATGGAGATTCCCTTCACCACGGACAATTTTCTCGCAACGTTTTCAAAGCCCAACCTGTACTTTCACGCCACCACAACGTACACGGCACTGCGACAGCTGGGCACGCCACTAGGCAAGCTCGATTTCTTGGGCAATATGAAGGCGGGGCACTGAGGCCTGAGACCAGCGCACGACGGCCCACATAGGGCCCCGCGCACTACTCAGGCAGTCAAAAACTCGCGAATCGCTTCGGTAACCCCTGATTCATTCAGCATCGGGGCATGACCCACCCGGGGGACGGGCAGTACCGCCATGTCGGGATGCACTTCCCGCATCTTCGCTACACAGCTTTCTGTCAGCAGGTCCGTCAGCTCACCGCGAATCAGTAGCGACGGCACTGCCGCCATCGCGGCGAACAAGGACCAGAGCGTCTCTGCCTCGGTGTCGTTGCTTTCCGCCGTCAGGGGCTCAGCAATCCGCGGGTCGTAATCGATAATCACCTGTCCGTCATGCTCGATATAACACTGGCGCGCAAAACCCGCCCATTGCGGATCACGCCAGTCCGGAAAAATATCGACGCTGGCCGACTTCAAATACGCCGTGGCCTCGTCCCAGTCCGCGAACGGGCCCACCGCACCGACATATGACTTGATGCGATTCAACCCCACCTCAGCGATTTCCGGCCCAATATCGTTGATCACCGCACGCGTCACCAGCCCCGGATGCAGCGCATTCAATGCGAAGGTCATCAACCCCCCCATGGAGGTCCCCACGATCGCAACGCGCTCTACCCCCAAATCGCTCAGCAGGCTACGCATGTCCTCGACGTATTGCAGCAATGCGTAGCGCGACACGTCGTCATCGTAATCCGACCGGCCTCGGCCCCGCTGTTCCGGTACCAGCACCCGGAAGTGTTCGGAGAGTGCAGGCGCTAGCTCCTGAAAATCCCGACTGTTGCGGGTTAAGCCGTGTAGACACAGCACGACAGGGGCATCATCGGGGCCCGCATAGTCGCGGGCATACAGCCTGAGGCCTTCCTGCGTTTGAAAAAAATGGTCTGTAAATTCGCTCACGTCACATCAGCGTAGCGGCTAGCGAGCGCCTTATACACTGCTTCGGGAAAGTTGGGGCCAGCGGCATTCAGCGATTCAAGCAGCTCTGATAGATGCTCGTTATCTTCCCGCCCCTGCCACTCTTTGACGTAAGTGCCATCCTGATAACCGTGATCCTGGCGAAAAAAGTTCAGTACGTTTTTACCGACGTAATGCCGATATAGCGCATCAGCAGACAAATCGCAGGCCTGCATCAGAGCGTGGAATAAGGGAACTGAGAAACCTTTGGTCTCCAGCGCATGTTGCGCCAGCGCCTCGGTCGCCGCATGAATGTGCGTGTTGGAACCGGAATCTGACTCGACGGGGGTGACCATTGTGAAGTCTTCGGCGATTTGTGCAGCCAACGCCTCAAGATCGGTGTCTGGCTCAAATAAGGCGGACAAACCAAAGTGCCAGATATCGACCACCTCCAGCCGCACCTGTTCCATGTCCGGGGTTTGTTTTTTCCACCACTTGTAGCCGACGTGATCCATCAGCTCGCCACACTCGATCCAAGTGGCGCGGTACCATTCGAAGCTCTGGTTGATCCAGTCGTCGTGGACCCGACTGTTCATACGATGCTGCATCTGCAGCATGTTTAAAATGGCATCTCGATTCATAAAGCGAATAACAATGTGATGGTCATGAAAATGTTAGCACGCAAGCACTCAAAACTATGAGAGCAGACAGACATTTCGCTGCGGATGGGCGTTTTTCTGCAAAGAAACCTGCAAACGCCGATCACATCCGGACTTATTGATAAGCCTCCATATCGGTCGCGAATAAACGATCTGGCTGGCGAAAAGTCTTGAACTCTAGACAGTTTCCGCTGGGGTCTTTTAAAAAGCAGGTTCTCTGCTCACCGACTCTCCCTTCGAATCGGGTCGTTGGTGGAATCATAAAATCACACTGCTGGGCAGCAAGTCGCTGAATCAATGACTCAAACACGTCCCACGCGAGCACCACGCCAAAGTGCGGCACGGGAACGTGTTCGCCATCCACGGGGTTGGTATCGGCCCTATCCCGGGCAGCGCGCTCAACGCGATGCAGCACAAGCTGGTGTCCCAGAAAATTCAGGTCAACCCAGTCATTTGACTCCCGACCTCTGGAGCATTCGAGCAACTCCTCATAGAAGGCGAGCGTCTCGGCTAGGTCCTTAACCGGAATCGCCAAATGGAAGGGGCTCAGGTCTGTCACTAATGACACCCCTGACAAAACCCTGCGCGCTCCGACCGCTCAACGAGTACCGTTGTCGAGACTTTCATGACTTCAACCAGTCTTTTACTGGCGGGAGACAGCTCGGACGCCTCACCACATCGCGACGGGGTTAATAATCATCTGAACCGCCCCTTTAAGGCGCGCCTGCCCGAGGACGAACATAAACTCCGCGACCCCTTCACTGGCCAACCGCCCGGTATTCATCGTCTCCAGAATATAAATACCGTTCTCTTTCAAGAGAATCGCATGATCGTAATACACCTTGTCGCCGGGCTTGGGGGGTACCGCCCCCAGACCCCATGTGTCGGCCCCGACCGCAAGCGGTTTAAACGAGGCAAGAAATCGCGCTGCATCGTTATCAATGCCCGGAATCGTCGCGCCCCAAGTAGCCGGCTCAGTCGCCAACATCGCATCGGTCCAGCCCGTATGGAAGAGCACGACATCACCTTCACCGATCGTAATGTCCTGCGCTTTCATGGCTGCCGCCACCTCGTCACGGGAAAACGACTGACCGGCGCCCAGGTGCTCAACGCCGAAGTGCTTGGCCATGTCGATGAGAACGCCTCGGGCCACCATTGGCGGGATCTGACTGATATCTAGCTTGGTCAGGCCCGTAGTCTTAGAGAATTCTTTCCCCCGATTGCAGTTATAAAACTCCCCCGCTTCGCCAAGGTGTCCCAAGCCATCTAATTGCGGGCCGGTGCCAAGCCACATCTGCACCAGGTCATCATTTGCCGACGCCTCCCAGCCAAAGGCATTGGACGATTCACTATAGGGATGCTCCGGCTGCAAGACCTGCAGCTGAGTGAACCTAGGGGGGTACGCGGGCATGCCCGGTGTGATCACAATGCCCAAAGGATGACTTGCCCCCTGCTTTACCAGTTGGGCAGCAGCCACGGTTCGCTCCGCCGTGATGCGGTTGGCCGCACCGATTTGGTCATCAGCACCCCACTGTGAGTGCTGACAGTCGCTCGCCGTCGCCCCCGATGCATAACAGGCCACCATCAATGCGACCGACAAAGACTTCCACATATTGACGCTCCCACGTCCGCTACTGGTGAGCCTCAAATTGCACGCTCAAGCCCCATAAAGCAAGCCAACGAAAAGGGGCTGATCTCAGTGATCAGCCCCATTGCGAGTGGCTCCTGGTTCGAGCCTAGGCCGCAAGTCGCGGGCCTGGACTATCGAAAGCGCGCGTGACGGTTAGTCTGAGCCTCCAACGGGTGTCGCGTAGTAAATGCGCGCCTTGTCGCAGGTGTACAGGCTGTCTTCACCGTAGATGTTGGAATAGGTTTCACTTGCGCCTTCGATCTCGCGGAACTGGTCTATTGCCGCACCGCGCTGCTCAAGCGAGTCGGTGATCCACACAGTGTAAAAATCCATCTTTGAATCTTTGGCCGTCCCCGGACCCGCACCCCAGCGATAAATACCGCCGGGCAAATTATTTTCTGTCATGAAGTCCGCCCAGACTTGGTCAGCCTTGGCGATCTGGCCCCAGCTCACGCCTTCATTAGCAGTGCAGGATCTCAGCTGCACAATACCTGCCTCACCTTCCTTCTCGTAGGCCCTTACCGTACGACTAGCCGACAGCGTGTGCGCGCCACAGTCGACAATACTATTGAACTCATCATTGAGGTCACCGCCCTCGCTCATCCACTGATCTGCGATGGCACCCAACTGGGCCGACGTGGGAGAAAAACCCAACCAAACCGACTCGGGCACTTCTTCGAATGTGGCAAAAACCGGTGTGAGAACATAAGCATCGTAGGGCGCAGGATGATTTTTAGAGGCCCACTTGTCCCACTTCGCAGCGACCTTCATCAGGTCGCCGTACCCTTTACCTTCAACATAATTACAAGCCCAGCTCTCCATCGCGGCCCGATCTTGAGCTTGAGTGGTGCCAGCGACAGACACAGCGATCAGTACTGACAAACCCAACGCAAATTGACGATACAACATGATTTACTCCCCCATATAGTCGATGTCGCCAATCCCTAGCATTGTGAATAGTGGCATCTCCACGCCACTAAGAATCCGCTCAAAGGATAACCCGCGCAAAATACGAAATTCGATACCTGCGGGCTACAAATGCACCTTCTGGCTGATGCGTTTCTGAAATAGAGTGTCTTATTAATGCAACAGAAGCCCCATGCAGGCGATACCGGTGTTGTTAACCGAAGTGATCATCTAATCTGGATAGCGAATCTCCAGTGGCGGGCAATGTGCGGGCTGGGGAGGTACGGGTCGTGGCGTGAGGTCACCGACCAGCTCCAGAAAGACACCATCGGGGTCGAGCGCATGGACAATGCCCCCGGTATCGGTATCAGTACCAGAGCAGCACGGTGCGACCTCCGAGAGAAAGGGCACATCTTGCGATTTGAGAATGGCCACCGCACGCTCGACGTCCGGTACCGTAAGAGCGAGGCGATTGATGCCCTTGTGATTGATCGGCGGCGGATAAGCGGGCTCCGGGTCGAAGGGCGCTATCCACTGAAGCAGCCGCAGGCGATGACGGTCGCCGCGATCGAGAGCGACATCGGCGCCGCGATAGGTAACTGGCTCATCGAAGCCCCACGCAGCGGACTCCTCTGCCGTGAGCGTTTGCTCGTTGATCCAGCGCACGTTGGTGTAACCAAAGCGACGGTAAAAGGCGACCGAAGCCTCTACATTACTCACATTGATTCCAATGTAGGGCATACCCATGATTTGGGTCTGCTCGGGTTTTTGGGCGGGCCTCATGATGGGGCTCTCCTCCAGCTGGAGGTAGATCCCGTCGGGGTCGCGCATGAACACAAAGCGGTTACCCGGGGCACCATATGGCTCGCTCAGAAACGGCACATTCTGACTTTTGAGGAGTGCGTAATCTGACATCAGATCACCGGTCATTAGCGTGGCATAAGCCATGCCCAGGTGATTGGGCTTCCCGTAGGGCGGTTCCGGATTAAACGGAACGCGCCACTGCAGCAAGTCGATGCCTGTCGTGTTCTCGGCACCCGGAAACAGCAGCACCTCGCCTTTTTCCAGTTCGTACTGGCAAAGATCGAACATACCGAGGGCACGCGCCATCGCGTGGGTGTTGGTGAGCGGGAAGCCCGTGATGCCCTGCGTAAAGCCCAGGCGCCGATAGAACTCGCGGGTACTGTCGAAGTCCTCGGTGTGGATCGCAAAATGAAAGCGCGCCCACAAACCGATATCGGTCTCCGATTCAAAGGTGATATCCGGCGTTTGAACCGTAGCTTGCAATTCGTAGTCGTCTGCCAACGCTAACGGGCATAACAGGGGGAGCACCCAACACCATTTCGTCCACATATTCACCTCCCACTAACGTGACCGAATCAAAGCATACTAATGGTCAGCGATGTAGCCCCCCAGCAAATAAGGTCCGGGGTGAGGTCCGCGGTGAGGTCAGCTGCCAGCCATGACATTGCGCAGCAGCGGGGTTTTCTCACCGCGAACGCAAACGAGTTCAATGTCGCCTAGCGAAGGATGAGCGGCATTGCCCCAACGCATAAATTGGTTACTGCCACAAAACTGATCTGCGATCAGGTAGGGGTGCAGGCGGTCATATTCGGAATATTGAAAAGAAATGCGCATTGCTGTGCCGGGCGCCACCCGGGCGATCTCGCCCTTGAGCCCCAAGTGATCTGTGAACTCGCCCTCTGAAATCACAATGTGCAGAGTTGAGTCGGACAACACCCGGGCTGGCAATGCCATACCAAGCAATAACATCGTCATCAAACGCTTCAAAAGATCCGTCCGTATTGAGGCCTGTTTGGCTCTCTACGTCGGATTCAGCGCTCCGGACCATGACGCGGAGTGGCTTAGGTCGTCGGTGAACCGCAGGTGTCGGCGTCAGCCGCTATGTTCTGCATGATCACTGTCAGCTCTTTCTGCAGCCCACCCATTGTCCAAACCATCATCGTTTCCATCGACTTGGCCGCGGCCAAGCCCAGTTAATCTCTTGAAACTGAGCCAAGCCGCTCACTGCTTCAGTAGCCAGCCGACCACTGCGCATGTGCACGCGACGGAAATGAGCAACACATTGGAGGTCACCAATCCAACGGTTAGCAACACCAGCGCAGCAAACGAGCTGATGTAGGAGATTTTATGGATCAGCTGTTTCATCAGGCGCTCTGCCCCGACGTCCGCGAATTCAGCGAGCCACGGTTTCCATGATTTCGATCTCTGGGGCGCCGGCAACCAACTCCCCTAACTTTGCACTGGCCGCTTGAAAGTAATCGGTCTTGCCGTGGGCCTCAAGCGCTTCCGGTCCGTCATACTGCTCCATAACCTTATATACTTGAGGGTTAGAGCGACTCCGATGCAACACGTAAAAAAGAGTCCCGGGCTCGTTGGCTCGGACTTGCTCTGTCAAGTCGAGGAAAACCTCCTCAAACTCGGCGTTTTTACCGTCCTGCACAGTGATCGTTGCCAGCAGACCAATTGCCATATCGCTTCCCCTTTTATATGAATACGAACCCTGATTGGACATGCTACCTGGCAGCCAGTCAGAACTTTAATGTGAGTGGTCACCCAAGCCCTCTGCCCTATATCAATATTTACGAGATTGCTGACTCTAAGCGCTCGTGTCCAACAACGTGCCCATCATGTCATCTGCCGCCTTGAGAGCCTGCATATTGGCCTGATAAAAATTCTCGTTGGCCATCATGCTCACCATTTCGTCAGCTAGATTTACATCTGATGGAGGTGACGGGCTGGTCCGGTTTGAGTTGGCGGCAGCATTGGCGCGATTAGGGGCGTCGACCGAGGCGGTTCGGGCTTCCACTCCAGCGGGGCTCTCTACTAAATCTACGCGCTGCGTCTGATAGCCATTGGTGTTGGCGTTGGCTACGTTGTTGGCGTTCGCCTGAAGTTTTGTGGCTGCGGCCACAATGCCGGATGTGGAAGTGTCGAAAGCGGAAGAAATCATGGCCAGCTGAGGGAGATTCTGATTACCCACTGCATCATTACTCAGGGCCCAGACTAAAGGAATGGCGTCGTTATCACCAGCAAAATACAGCAAATCCGACGCTAAATCATTGCAAGCTCGGCATAACCCGCCCCGCCACAAGTCAGACGCCCCAAAAGAGAGCCGTTATGGGGAGGTTACTTTAATCGGTAATAAGTAAATTCTGCCCCAGACACTTGCCCAAGGAACTGTTCAAAGCCATATTGATCCTTCGATGAGAGCGTGGCGTGGGCTGCCTCACTGAGAAAAATATCGTCCCGGCTTCCCAGATCCTCCCCTAATTTCGATGCGATATTCATCTCATCTCCAAAGTATCCGTCCTTGGGACCTGCGGATAATAGCCTACCGAACCCGATACCCATGCTAACTCCATATTTTTCGTCGCCTGTTAAAGGGAGCGCAGCATGATTAATGGCATCCCTAATATTCATACCTGCAATCAGCGCATCCTCAGCCGACGTAAAGAAAGCAAAGCAATTGTCGGCGTGAAAAACAAATGAGATGGGATTAGCTTTACCCAGTACCTGCTCGGTGAGTAAACGCGCCTTTGCGAGCTGCATGAGGAAGTGAACGATTCCCTCGGTTTGCGTGGCTCGGGTAAAACCGACCGAGTCGATCACCAGAGGTGCAATATCGACTCCAAATTGATCCCACACATCAGCCTCGTCGCGCACTCCATTAGCGATGAGATCACCGTGGCTCAAGAGAAACTCCATCAGATTCATGGTCACTAGTCTTGATTGTCCGCCCACCGCTAAGGTAGCACAGTGACCTTCTAGGGGTCTTATCCGTTCATTTTCCCAGACAGCGAGCGATCCTTACACAGTATGCCGTGATACGCTGGCGCAACACCCTCAGAAGAAAAGCTCGGTGAGACTATATAACCACCGTCAAATGACTATCTAACAATGACTGATGATCATTCAACAGGACTTGACGCCCCAGCCAACGACCCGATGGTGACAGGAATAGTGGATCGCTTGCGGCGCGAACTCGATGCGAGCCTGTCCTATCACAGGCCAGCGCATACTGAGGACGTCGTTCAGCAAGCTCTAACGCTGGCGAAACTTGACGCCCTTGACGCCCACTCGATGCTGCTGATCGCTGTGGCGGCCGCATTCCATGACGCAGGATTCCTGGTGACCCGGTCAGGGCATGAGAGCGTCGGTGCCGACATGGCGACCGCTGCAATGGCGAAGGACAAAAGATTTTCGCAGAAAGACATAGACATTGTGGCCAATATGATCATGGACACACAGGTCTATCAGACCGGCGCAGTTCATCGGTCTAACACCCCCCTATCAGCTTGGTTGCTCGATGCAGATCTGGCAAACTTTGGCAGAGACGACTTCTTTGAGCAGTTCCATCTAGTGGCGCTTGAAAATAAAATTGAGCCAGAATGTCTGGTCTCAGCCACCATTGATTTGATGGATCGACACACGTGGCAGTCTCCGGCAGGATCAGCCTGTTTCGAGTCAAAAAAGCACAAAAATCGTGAGGCGTTAACGCAGGCGTCATTTTAGAGGGATATCTTTTACGATAAGCATTAAGTGGATAATTCGCTGTATCCAGGACGACTATACCCCGCCGTTCCTCATCAGTTACGGAGCACTGTCAACGGGCTCGTCAGTTGGAGTGGTGCAGATTGAGAGAGCTTAGCAACAGCCAGAGGAGCGAAGCAGTATGAGAATCGCGTTTAGCAGTATCTTGGGATTGATCTTAGGACTGGGCCTTCTCGGATACGCAGTATTTGGTGGCGAACCGGCGGTCTACTGGGGCTTTGTCCAACCCGCGGGATTAGCCATTGTGCTCGGAGGCACCCTTGCCGCTACGATGGTGTCCTATGAGGGCAGATACGTCTGGAAGGCCTTTGGCACGCTGTTGCAAGTTGTCATCCCAACCTCGGTCAGTCAAAAGTCGCTCTTCGGTACTGTCGAAACAGTGATTGGATGGGGAAGAGTGGGCGCTAAAGATGGTATTGCCGCGCTTGAAAGCGAGTTTGCGAAAGTCGACACCGAAAAGGATGCTTTCCTGCATCACTGCATACAGTTATTTCTGGCGGGCTACGACAAGGAGAATCTGAAAGGCAAGCTGGATACGTTTATCAATAGCTCCTATCAACGCAACATGGTACGCGCGTCGATACTTAACACGATGGCAAACGTCGCGCCCGCCTTTGGGATGCTAGGAACGCTTATCGGCCTCGTGCTGATGCTGGCGAGTTTGGACGGTGGCGACAGCTCCTCTTTGGGAAGCGCTCTGTCCGTCGCTTTGTTGACGACTTTATATGGGACTCTTTTCGCACAACTGATCTTCAAGCCCGCCTCTCGGCGCGCCGAGCAAAAAGA
>JADHQF010000040.1 GCA_016778085.1 Luminiphilus sp.
GATGTGTGGGCAAGGTGTAGGCTCTGCCCGTGGAGTCGAGCACCACCGTCGGTAGATTCGATTTACCGCGAGCCGCAAAACGGAAACCATCACCCGATTTGTAACTGAGCGATGCCGGGTCAATATCGTGGCCCTTTGCAGCACGAATCCAGCCCTTTTCGGACAACACAATCGTCAGCGGATCCGCGGTGGTCAGTTCAAGCTCACTGAAGGCCTTTGCCTCTTCGCGCTCAGTGATAGGCGCTCGCCGGTCGTCACCGTGAGTCTTAACCACTGCTTTCAGCTCGCGCTTGATCAAGGTCTTGAGCCGCGCGTCACTGCCCAGGGTTTTTTTCAACCCGTCGCGCTCCTCCGCGAGCTCATCCTGCTCACCGCGGATTTTCATTTCTTCTAGTTTGGCGAGGTTACGCAGCTTAAGGTCAAGGATGGCTTCTGCCTGCACATCGGAGATCTTGAAGGTTTTCATGAGCTCCGCTTTGGGCTCTTCCTCCTCGCGAATAATGCGGATGACTTCATCGATGTTGAGAAAAGCAACGAGGTAACCTTCGAGAATATGGAGTCGGCGCTCTACCCGCTCCAACCGATGCTGCAAGCGGCGCTTGACCGTCGTCTTTCTGAACGCCAACCATTCCGTCAGGATCGTCACTAGCGACTTCACCGCAGGCCGACCGTCGATGCCAATCACATTAAGGTTCACGCGATAAGTGCGCTCGAGATCGGTGGTGGCAAATAAATGGCTCATGACCCCGTCGACATCGATGCGATTGGACCGGGGCACCAGTACCAACCGCGTGGGGTGCTCATGATCAGACTCGTCGCGCAAATCCGACACCATCGGCAGTTTGCGGGCCTGCATCTGCGCCGCGATCTGCTCCAGTACCTTGGCGCCCGAGACCTGATAGGGCAACGCGTGAATCACGACCGCACCGTCCTCGATGGCATAGGCCGCCCGCACCCGCAGCGCGCCACGGCCCGTTTCGTAAAGGGCTTTGAGCTCGTCCGCCGGGGTAATGATTTCGGCTTCTGTCGGAAAGTCAGGCCCTTTGATGTGCTTACACAGGTCTGAGACGGTTGCCTTGGGTGAGTCCAGCAGATGGATGGTGGCCGCGACCACCTCATTGAGGTTGTGCGGTGGAATGTCTGTCGCCATACCGACAGCAATACCCGTTGTGCCATTGAGGAGCAGATTGGGCACCTGCGCAGGCAACACAGTAGGCTCTTCGAGGGTGCCATCGAAATTAGGCTGCCAATCCACCGTTCCCTGACCGAGCTCTGAGAGGAGCACATCGGCATAAGCCGTCAGTCGCGATTCGGTGTAGCGCATGGCGGCGAATGATTTAGGATCATCCGGCGAGCCCCAGTTCCCCTGCCCGTCGATCAATGGGTAGCGGTAGGAGAAATCCTGCGCCATCAACACCATCGCCTCATAAGCCGCGCTGTCGCCGTGTGGATGGAACTTGCCGATGACATCCCCCACTGTGCGCGCCGACTTTTTGTATTTAGCCGAGGCCTTTAGCCCGAGCTCACTCATCGCATACACAATGCGGCGCTGCACGGGCTTAAGGCCATCGCCAATGTGCGGCAGGGCACGGTCGAGAATCACGTACATCGAGTAGTCGAGGTAGGCTTTCTCTGCATAGTCACGCAGGGACAGCTGCTCAACGTCGACCGAAGGCTGCATCATGTCTGTCATCGTAATGGGGCTCTCTCTGGAGGCGGCGGGTTCGGCAGCGTGCGTCACCCTGTCATCTCAATCGGGTTATCCTAACGCACCCCCATACGGGAAGACCACGTAACCAACGCTTTGATGGGTTGAGGAGACTCTCCATGGCGCTCAATCCGGAAACGCTTCGCAATGAGCTGGTATGGCGCTGGCGACACTTTGCGGTGTTCAGCGGGCCGGAATGGCACCGGGTGCTGAGCCTGCGTACTCAAATATTTGTTGTCGAACAAACCTGCCCCTATCAGGAGGTCGACGACAAGGACCCGCTGTGCTGGCATCTGGAACTGACGCATCAGGGCGCGCTTATCGGCACCCTGCGAGTTTCGCCTCCCGGGGTGGCCTACAACGAATGCTCCATCGGCAGAGTTGCCATTCGCGATGACTATCGCGGCCTAGGGTTGGGCCGGGACCTGATGGACATGGCACTGGCATTCTGTGATGCGCGATGGCCGACAGTGCGCCTCAGTGCCCAGGCCTATTTGCAGCCCTTTTATGAGTCACTGGATTTTGTGACGACGAGCGAACCCTATCTCGAGGATGATATTCCCCACATCGAGATGTTGAGAACACGCTGACTCTAAAACGGATTGCGCCAGGTGTGTATAGGCCTCAGGCGGCTTTGCGCGAAGCGCGCTTACGCTCGTGTTCAAGCAACAGCTTTTTGCGCAGGCGGATGCTGTCAGGAGTGACCTCAACCAGCTCGTCTTCATCGATGAACTCGAGCGCCTGCTCCAAACTGTGCAGCACCGGCGGGGTCAGAATCACGGCCTCGTCGGTGCCTGATGCGCGGACATTGGTCAGCTGCTTGGCCTTGGTCGGATTGACCACCAGATCGTTCCCGCGGCTGTGTAGCCCCATGATCTGACCTTCATAGACATCAACATTAGGCTCAATGAAAAGCCTACCGCGCTCCTGCAGGCTATACAGTGCGTAGGCCAGCGTCTTGCCCGACACCATTGAGACCAGCACGCCGTTGTTCCGCACGGCCAGCTCAGACTTTGCCACTGGGCCGTAGTGATCAAAGACGTGGGTCATGATCCCCGAACCCGAACTCAGCGTCAGAAACTGCGAGCGGAAGCCAATCAAGCCGCGGGCAGGCACAATAAATTCGAGCCGTACCCGGCCAGCACCATCGGTAATTAGGTTCTGGAGCTCCGCCCGGCGCAGACCCAGCTCCTCCATCACACCCCCTTGATGCGCCTCCTCGCAGTCGATCACTAGCTGCTCGTACGGCTCACACAATTTGCCATCGATTTCCTTTTGGATGACCTCGGGTCTTGAGACGCCGAGCTCGAAGCCCTCGCGACGCATGTTTTCAATCAGCACCGACAGGTGAAGTTCGCCACGGCCCGAGACCTTGAACTTGTCGGGGCTATCCCCTTGTTCGACCCGCAACGCCACGTTGTGAATCAACTCCCGCTCAAGTCGCTCTTTGATATTGCGCGAGGTCACGTACTTGCCCTCACGGCCGGCAAAGGGCGAATCGTTCACCTGAAAGGTCATGCTCACCGTCGGCTCATCGACGGTCAGCGCCGGCAATGCCTCGGGCAACGCAGGGTCACATAGCGTGTCGGAGATGTTGAGCGCGTCGATACCGGTCACACACACGATATCGCCCGCTTCGGCCCGATCTGCCTCGACCCGCTCCAGACCCAGGTAGCCCATGACCTGCAGCACCTTGCCGCTGCGGCTCTGACCCTCACGGTCCACCACTGCCACCGCTGTGTTGGGCGTCAACACGCCCCGCGTGATCCGTCCCACACCAATGACGCCGACGTAGCTGTTGTAGTCGAGCGCTGAAATCTGCAGCTGCAAGGCGCCGTCTGCGTTCACCTCGGGCGGCGCCACTTTATCGACGATGGCCTGAAACAGCGGCGACATATCAGTCGCCATGTCCTCGAAGTCCTCACCGGCCACACCGTTAATTGCCGACGCATAGATGACAGGGAAGTCGAGTTGCTCTTCCGTAGCGCCCAGGGTGTCAAACAGATCAAACACCTGATCCACCACCCAGTCGGGCCGCGCGCCTGGGCGATCGACCTTATTGACCACGACGATCGGGTTGAGCCCGCGTTCAAAAGCTTTAGCCGTGACGAAACGGGTCTGAGGCATCGGTCCGTCCACCGCATCGACCAAGAGCAGCACTGAGTCCACCATCGACAACACGCGCTCCACCTCACCACCAAAATCCGCGTGTCCGGGTGTGTCGACTATGTTGATGCGGTAGTCATTCCAGCTAATGGCGGTGTTCTTGGCCAAGATAGTGATGCCACGCTCGCGCTCCTGATCATTCGAATCCATGATGCGCTCGGCGCCAGCGTTCTTTCGATCCAGCGTGCCCGATTGCCGCAAGAGGCAATCCACCAAAGTGGTTTTGCCGTGGTCTACGTGGGCAATAATCGCGATGTTGCGGAGTGCTTTCATAACCATTCCGAGCTAATAAAGATAAGGGGGTGCGTCAGCGCGCGCGGAGTGTACACCAGCATCGGGAAATTGGTTCAATACCAAATAGTGAAGCTTGCAAAGCAAACCTGCTGCCCAGGCACTAGATAACCCTTTCAAACATCGTTTATATGCGGCCTTACGGGTACCCGCATAAGAAAGTTGCGCTCAGGTGATGCCGCAAAGATGAGCAAAAAGTCACAGCGCGATTTTTGATGCACCAAAGAAAACCCCCCTGAAGCGATGCTTGAGGGGGGCCCAGAAAGAAAAGAGATGACGCCCTATGCGAGCGCCTCTTTAGTCGTTTTGACGATGGCTGCCGCGACCTTATAAGGGTCTGCGTTGGACGCAGTTCGTCGATCTTCGAGTCTACCAATCCAGCCGTCTGTGTGCGTGGACACAGGAATTCTGATGGAAGCCCCTCGATCAGAGATCCCATAACTAAACGTGTCTATGGACTGTGTTTCATGATCACCAGTAAGCCTTTGATCATTGTCCGCGCCATACACGCTAATATGCCGTTCAATATTTTTTCCAAACTCTTCACAGATCTTAGTGAACACAGCTTCCTCTCCCGCTGTCCTCATCATTTCGTTGGAAAAATTGGCGTGCATGCCTGACCCGTTCCAATCCAACTTGCCGAATGGTTTGGGGTGCCAATTGATGGAGAAACCATACTTTTCACCTATTCTCTCCAGAAGATACCTGGCGACCCAGGTTTCATCTCCAGCCCTTTTGGCGCCTTTGGCGAACACCTGAAACTCCCATTGGCCTGCAGCGACCTCGGCATTGATCCCTTCAACATTAATGCCCGCTGCTAAGCACATATCAAAATGCTCTTCGACACACTCTCGACCAAAGGCATTCGCCGCACCGACGGAACAATAGTAGGGCCCTTGCGGACCTGGGTAACCGTTCACCGGAAATCCGGGCGGTAATTGAGTGTCTACATCCCAAAGGAAGTACTCCTGCTCAAAACCGAACCAGAAATCGTCATCGTCGTCATCGATGGTGGCCCTACCGTTAGATACGTGCGAAGTGCCATCGGCATTCAACACCTCGGTCATGACCAAAAACGCGTCCTTGCGGCCCGGATCTGGGAAAATCGCCACCGGCTTCAACAAACAATCCGAACTGCTTCCGTCCGCTTGCTCTGTGGAACTTCCGTCAAAGGACCACACAGGGCACTCTTCTAACGTGCCTCCAAAGTTATCCCGCACTTGGGTCTTGCTTCGCAGGCTTTGGGTTGGCTGATAACCATCGAGCCAAATATATTCAAGTTTAGCTTTCATTTTGAGTACGTCTCCGGACAGTGCATCGAGATACAGAGTTCATTGCTTCGGTTGGTTTGTCGACAATGCTTCCACGACGCGATGTTTCGGGTTGAGGCATTGCGTTTCTAGTTCTCGCAAGAACCGTGCCAGCCAAGCCGTATTTTAAGCTCATGATATTCCTGTGGTTTCTATTGAAGCTCCGCACAAATTGCACCAAAAAAGCGCATATCTAGCACAAAACGCACCAAAATATGGCAAATTTGTCGTTTTGCAGCTTATAATCGGACCTGGTGGTCGGTAGTTGCACCCTCTGAAGCGAAATAAAGGTGCAAACAAGCGACACACCGACGCACTCCAAGCGTTGTTCACCAATTGGCACAGCGCTTGCAAGTAACTGTCATCCATAAAGTGCAGAGTCACTTATCGACTTTAGAGTCCGGCGCGCGCTGGGCGCTTTGGAGGAAAGCAATATGTCAGAGCATACGCTCAGCTTGATTAACAACAATGACGTCCGCTGGGTGGACCTCAGGTTCACTGACACCAAAGGGAAAGAACAACATGTTTCTATCCCCGCGAGTTTAGTGGATGAAGACTTCTTCGAGGGTGGCAAGATGTTTGACGGCTCGTCTATCTCCGGATGGAAAGGCATTAACGAGTCGGACATGATCCTCATGCCTGACGACAGCACCTCCATTCTTGACCCGTTCACCGATGATCCCACCGTCATTTTGCGCTGCGACATTGTCGAACCCTCAACCATGCAGGGCTATGACCGCGACCCGCGCAGCATCGCCAAGAAGGCTGAGGCGTATCTCGCGTCAACCGGTTTGGGAGACACCGCGTTCTTCGGCCCCGAGCCCGAGTTCTTCGTGTTTGACGACGTGAAGTGGAATGCCGACATGAGTGGCGCCAGCTACACGATCAACGCTGAGGAAGCAGCCTGGTCCTCTAATCTCGACTTTGAAGACGGCAATACCGGTCACCGACCTAGAGTCAAAGGCGGCTACTTCCCCGTGCCCCCCGTTGACTCGCTGCATGATATCCGTGCGGCAATGTGTTCGGCGATGGAGCAGATGGGCCTAAACGTTGAGGTTCACCATCACGAGGTGGGTACTGCCGGCCAGTGCGAGATCGGCATCAAGTTCAACACCTTGGTATCCAAGGCAGACGAAGTGCAGATAATGAAGTATTGCGTATTGAACGTTGCGCACGCCTACGGCAAAACCGCCACCTTTATGCCCAAGCCTCTGGTCGGTGACAACGGTTCTGGCATGCACGTGCACCAATCTATCGCTAAGGGCGGAGACAATACCTTTGCCGGCGACGGCTACGCCGGACTATCTGATACCGCGCTCTATTACGTTGGCGGCATCATCAAGCACGCGCGCGCTTTGAATGCCTTCACGAATGCCTCTACCAACAGCTACAAGCGCTTAGTGCCAGGCTTCGAAGCCCCAGTGATGCTGGCTTACTCTGCCCGCAACCGATCAGCGTCGATTCGTATTCCCTACGAGCCTTCACCCAAGGGCAAGCGCATCGAAGTCCGGTTCCCCGATCCCACCGCCAACCCCTACCTCGCCTTTGCAGCCATGCTGATGGCGGGCATAGACGGCATTCAGAACAAGATCCACCCCGGAGATGCTGCGGATAAGGACCTGTACGATCTTCCCGCAGAGGAAGCTGCGGAGATCCCGACAGTCGCCTCCAGTCTGGAAATGGCTCTGGATGCGCTGGAGGCCGACCGGGACTTCCTAACGGCAGGCGGCGTCTTCACGGATGACATGATCGATGCTTACATCGAACTCAAGCGAGAGGATGTGGAGCGGCTGAACATGACCACCCATCCTGTCGAATTTGACATGTACTACTCCGTCTGAGCGTCTGTTTTAGCAATAAAGGACCACCACAAAAGCTCGCGCCAAGGGGCTTTTGTGGCATTTCCACGGCCAAGCTGTTTCGCACCAAATTGGTGCATATGGAGTGATTGTGACATCTCAACTATCGCAGAATTTAACGGGACCCACACAGTGATTCGGTTGCGCCGACATGCCGAACCATGGCGGGCATTTGCTGCGGCACTCGCCGGAGCCATCTTTTTGGCACTGACGCACATCTCGAGCGCGCAGCCGATGTTCAAGGTTACGGATGAGGATGACAACGTCACCTTTACGGACACGCCTCCGGCCTCTAGCGATAGCATCGTTGAAACGCATTCCGTTATGGCGCCCAACTCGGCCACACCCACCGAGACGATGCGCAACCCTGCCACACTTGTCACGGTCGAGGGGTCCACTCGCTATGACACGCGCATTGTGGCGCCAGCCAATAACAGCACTATTCCGATGGGGCCTGGCAACTTTACTGTGCAGGCGGCATTGAATCCGCGCCTGGCGCCTGATGAGAACCTGCAGCTGCTACTTGATGGTGAACCCGTCGGTGCCCCGCAGCGAATCGCAAACTGGCAGCTGACCAACGTGTACCGCGGCGAACACCGACTGCAGGTGGTTCGCCTCGATGGGAGCGGCACACAGCGTGACACATCGGCCGCGAGCACGGTGTATGTGATGCGGCCCACGGTGAACAGGTAACGTGATGGCCGCTGAATCGCTGATGGACCTCTCTGCCGACTACCACCTCGATCTCTTGGCGACCGGGGTCATTCTGTTGGACGCCCATTTGCACATTCGCGAGCTGAATCTGTCGGCAGAGAACCTGCTCGAGGTCTCTGCCAGTCGCGCATTGGGTAGCCCTCTTGAGGAGCTACTTGATGAATCCAACGAATGGTACCCGCTCCTCCACCAGGCGCTGGCCGACAACTACCCCATGGTGCGCCGCGCAATTCCGCTCACCACTCGAATGGGACAGGAAAGGACCGTTGATCTGACGCTGAGTCCCATTGCGGGGAAAGTCGACTCCCGGTGTCTTCTGGTCGAGCTGACCATGATTGATCGTCTGCAGGCCATCAGCCGTGACGAGAGCGAATGGCAGGCACAGGCCACACTGAAGGAGATCATGAAAGGCGTGGCGCACGAGGTAAAAAATCCGCTGGGTGGCATTCGCGGCGCCGCACAGTTGCTGGCAGGCGAGCTCGGCAACCCCAATCTGCAAGAATACACCGACATCATCATCTCTGAGGTCGACCGGCTACGCACGCTGGTTGACCGCATGCTGGGCCCAAAAGAGCGTCTGGAATCAGAACCGACCAATATCCACGAAGTGACAGAGCACGTCAGGCATTTGATCGAGGCCGAAGCCAAAGGCGGACTCAGTATTGAGCGTGACTACGATCCCAGCTTGCCCGACTTTTTGGCTGATGCGGGGCAGCTGACGCAGGCCGTATTGAATCTGGTTCGCAATGCCTGGCAGGCCTGCGGGGATGGCGGGTTGATCACGCTGAAAACCCGGGTTTATAGACAGTTCACCGTCGGCGGCAACCAACACAAGCTGGTATGCGCACTGCACATATCAGATAACGGCCCGGGCGTCCCGGATGACCTACTCCCGATGCTGTTTTTACCGATGGTGACCGGGAACGCGAAGGGCACCGGGCTCGGACTGTCGATCGCACAGCGAATAGCCAACCAACACGGCGGATTGATACAGGTGCATAGCACGCCCGGCGATACCTGCTTTACCTTGCTATTACCCATGGAGACCTGAGATGCCAATGACTGACCAGGTATGGATCGTCGATGATGACAGCTCGATCCGGTGGGTAATGGAAAAGGCTTTGTCCCGAGCCGGCCTCAACTGCCGCGCCTTTGAGGCCGGTGATGAGGTGCTAGACGCGCTGACCCTCGAAGAGCCAATGGTGGTGGTGAGTGATATTCGCATGCCAGGCATGGACGGCATTACGCTGCTTGCCAAGCTCAAATCGCAGTTGCCCGACCTGCCCGTCATTATCACCACGGCGCACTCAGATCTCGACAGCGCAGTGAGCTCCTATGAGGAGGGCGCATTCGAGTACCTGCCGAAGCCATTTGATATCGAGGAGATGGTCGCTACTGTCACCCGTGCACAGTCCCAGCGCACTCAGCACGATCAGGTCGCTGAAGACCAAGGCGGTAACCCCTCCGCAGAAATTATCGGCAACGCGCCGGCCATGCAGGAGGTGTTCCGCGCGATTGGCAGACTCGCGCAGAGCCACATCACAGTGCTAATCAACGGCGAGTCCGGCACCGGCAAGGAGCTGGTGGCTCGCGCGCTCCATCGTCATAGCCCCCGCGCGAATAACGCGTTCGTCGCACTGAATATGGCCGCTATCCCTCAGGAACTGATGGAGTCGGAACTGTTTGGCCACGAGAAGGGCGCGTTTACCGGCGCCAACAGTCGGCGCGAAGGGCGCTTTGAACAAGCCCGCGGCGGCACACTGTTTCTCGATGAAATCGGCGACATGCCCGCTGCTACCCAAACCCGCTTATTGCGCGTGCTTCAGGACGGTGAGTTCTTCCGCGTCGGCGGCGTAGACTCGATCAAGGCTGATGTGCGGATCATCGCTGCCACCCACCAAAAGCTCGAGTCACTGGTAGAGACCGGTGCTTTCAGGGAGGACCTGTTCCATCGACTCAACGTGATTCGTATACATGTTCCCAAGCTCTCCGAGCGCAGGGAAGACATCCCGAGATTGCTCACACACTTTTTGACAGCCGCTAGCGCTGAGCTCGATGTAGAAACAAAGACGCTGTCGGAGGACGCGCTTCGGGTGCTGACCCAATTGCCCTGGCGCGGTAATGTCAGGCAGCTTGAGAACACCTGTCGCTGGCTCACTGTAATGGCAGCCGGACGCGAGGTATTGCTGTCGGACCTGCCGACGGAGCTACTGCAGCACCATGGCGAGGTACCCGAGGGTGTCGCCGAGAGTTGGCACGAGCAGCTAGCGGGCTGGGCCAACCAGCAGTTGGTGGAGGGGCAATCCAACGTACTGCGTCAGGCGCTACCACTGTTTGAATCGATCATGATTGAAGCGGCGCTTCGGCACACCGGCGGACGCAAAGCCGAAGCCGCGGAGCTACTGGGGTGGGGGAGAAACACCCTCACTCGCAAGCTTAAAGATCTGGATTTACCGGCCACCTAAACGGTGGCCTGAAGCATCAGTGAGTCGCGCCCTCAGGGGCCGCCTCGGCACTTTCACCACCTTCACCCGCCTCAGCTGCCTGCTGCGCAACCGCCTGACGGAACAGGGCGTCAAAGTTAACCGGCGCGATCATCAGCGCAGGGAAGCCACCTTTGACCGCCAGGTTGTCGACCGCCTCCCGGGCGTAGGGGAACAGAATCGTTGGCGCGACAGTCGAGAGTAATTGCCGCAGCGCGTCGCCCTCGATGCCCGCCACAAAGAAAATACCCGCCTGCTGCACCTCGACCAAAAAAGCGGTCTGTTCTTCAAGCTTGGCCGTGATAGTCAACGTCAAGACCACCTCGTGATTACCTTCCTCATCCACCCGACTGCTTTTGGTGTTGAGATCGACATTGACCGCGGGCTTCCACTCCTGGCGAAAGACGTTCGGCGTCATCGGAGACTCGAAGGAAATATCCTTGGTATAGATCCGCTGAGTAACAAATTGCTGTTGTGCGGCTGCTTCCTGAGCGGCTGCGGTTCCTTCTTCAGCCATGCTGGCTCTCCTTCTTTATCAAAGTCGTGGCGTTTGCACCGGGATTACGCAAGCAGAGGATCCAGCCCGCCTGAGCGCTCAAGACCATACAACTGGTCGCAACCACCAATATGTTGTTCGCCAATCCAAATCTGCGGCACCGAGGTTTGCCCGGCCCGCTCGGCCATCTGCTGGCGTATAGCGGGATCGCCATCTACCGGGATTTCCTGATACGAAACCCCTTTTTGATCGAGCAACGCTTTCGCCCGAACGCAGAATGGGCACCATCGCGTGGTGTAAATCACCACCCCGCTCACTGGGTCACGACCGGAAGCTTTTGTGCATCCCATTCCATCATGCCGCCAGAGAGCTTTTGTGCCCGACTAAAGCCCTGAGACCGGAGTGTTTTGGTCGCAGGACCAGCTGACTGACCCATTTTACACACCACGACCACCGGTTTTTCGCGGAATTGTTCCAATTCGGCGGCGCGATTGGCCAATGCGGCTGCGGGGATATGCAGTGCGTCCGTAATGTGACCGCGCGCGAAGTCTGCTGCATCTCGGATGTCGAGAAAGACGCCACCTTCGCTATTCACCAACTGGACCGCCTCGTTGATCGACAGTGCCGGCCCCGCCTTGCGCGTCTCATGGAGCACGAGCATGGTCAGCGTCGTCGCCAACGCTGCCACCAAAATCCACTGCTCACCAAGAAACTGAAAAATTAAATCTGCTGACACACTCTTTCTTTCCACTAGACAATCATCGGTTAAGCCGCGCCTGCGTGGCCTTGGATGTATTGCGCTCATTCGGGGTTGTACTGCAATCGACTGACTGCAATCCGTTTTTAAATCGACGTTACTGCACTGTATGAGGGGCGCGAGTATATCGGTTCACCCGACCGCCCTCCAGTCAGTAGTAGTGCTCCTTCTGCGGGGGCGCGTTACAATACGGGGGTCAGCTACCCGAGCCCTACACGCCGTGTCTACGCCCCGACGCACCACACTACTTGTCATTCTGGATGGTTTTGGTCACCGCCCTGCCAGCGAGGACAACGCGATCCTTGCGGCTAGAACACCGACTCTGGACCGTCTGTGGCGTGAGGCCCCCCACACGTTGGTTTCAGGATCCGGGCTGGATGTTGGCCTCCCCGAAGGCCAAATGGGTAACTCCGAGGTAGGCCATATGAGCCTCGGCGCAGGCCGCATCGTTTACCAGTCCATCACACGCATCGATCAAGCGATTACCAGCGGCGATTTCGCCACCAACAGCGTGTATCTGGATGCCCTTGATCACGCTGTGGCTTCCAATAAGGCAGTCCATATCATGGGCCTCCTGTCCCCCGGCGGCGTTCACAGTCATGAAGAACAGCTGTTCGCGGCACTGAGACTGGCCGCAGAACGCGGCGCGAAGGCACTCTTCTTGCATGCGTTTCTCGACGGCAGGGATACCCCTCCCCGCAGCGCTGCCCAGTCATTGGAGCGTGCAGAGGCGGTCTTTGCCGCACTTGGCACCGGGCGGATTGCGTCCGTCCATGGTCGCTACTGGGCAATGGATCGAGACAACCGCTGGGATCGCATTGAGAAAAGCTACTCGTTGCTGACAGAAGGCGAGGCGGCACATGACGCCCCTACCGCCCTGGATGCATTGCAAGCCGCCTACGCTCGGGACGAGGACGACGAGTTCGTCGCCCCGACTCGAATTGGTGACCCCGCCGTCTTCGCGGATGGCGACGCCGTGCTGTTCATGAATTTTCGTGCAGACCGAGCACGGCAGCTCACCCAAGCACTGACTGAATCTGATTTCAGCGGCTTTAACCGACGCCAACAACCCGCTCTGCGATTCGTCACGACTACCGAGTACGCAGGGTCTCTGTCGTGTCCGGTGGCTTTTCCACCCGGCACGCTGAAAGACAGCCTCGGCGAGGTGCTTGCCAATAAAGGCCTCACTCAGCTGCGGATTGCCGAGACCGAGAAGTATGCGCACGTGACCTTCTTCTTCAGCGGCGGTCGCGAAGACACGTATGTAGGTGAAACACGCACGCTGATCCCGTCACCCGACGTCGCTACCTATGACTTACAGCCCGAAATGAGTGCCCACGAGGTCACTGATGCGCTGGTCGCGGCCATCGAGTCGGGTGACTACGACTTTATCGTTGTCAATTTTGCTAACGGTGACATGGTGGGCCATACCGGTCAGTTTGACGCCGCCGTGTCGGCAGTCGAAACGCTCGATCAGTGTCTGGGCAGAATCGAAGCGGCATTGCTCGCCACAGGTGGCGAGGGTTTGATCACCGCCGATCACGGCAATTGTGAGCAGATGCGCGACTATGAAAACGACCAGCCACACACCCAACATACGACCGAGCCCGTGCCGCTGATTTACCTTGGTCAGGGCAACCGTGATCTGGATCCCGATGGTGGCATCCTCGCCGATATCGCGCCTACCGTCCTGACCATGATGGGACTGGACGTCCCCGCTGCAATGTCAGGACGCAGCCTCCTCAAGCACTGAGCCCGCGCTCGGTGGCTCGTGTCTTCACGCTCGGCCCCAGACAGAGCATCTGCTGCCTTGCCTTGTGGGCGGGTCTGTCGGTTGCCGCTTGGGCGCAGTCACCCAATACCCTCGACCAAACCTCTGAACAAATCGAAGCGCTGCGCGCCGAGATCTCGGCTATGCAAGCACGACTGGCCTCTCAGGAAAGTGAACGCGACACGTTGCTGGATGCATTGCAACAGGCGGAAGTACAGATCGGCGAGCTCGACCGTCAGCTGGGTGCGCTGAGCCAGGAAAGTCGCGCGCTAAAGCAGGAGCTCAAAGCGCTCGATGCCGAAGGCGAACAACTCCGAAACGCCCAGCGCCAGCGAACAGATACCATCGATGCCAGCATCCAACAGCTGTGGGTGCTACAACAGGGAGGTGGCTTCCGGGTCTGGCTGGGCGACCAAAACCCAGAGGACGTGGCGCGAAATCTCGCCTACTTTGAGGCGCTGATCGAGGCGCAGCAGCAGACGATTGCGGAGTACGAACTGGGTCTGGAAGCGGTCGAACAGAACCGTAGCCGCGTCGCTCAAGCGGAAACAGCACTCCGGGAGCAGGCGACCGCGGCGGCGGCGACCAAAACGACGCTCACAGACCAGCGTGCCACGCGACAAAGCACCCTCGCCCTAATCAGCCAGCGGGTGCAGGACGACCAGCAGCGCCTGAATGCGCTGGAGCGGGATCAGGCAAGACTGAATGCGCTGCTTGACGAGCTAGAGGCGCTCGCCGCCGCTTCCTCCCCGGTCGTTGCGGCGCCGGAAACGCAGTTGCCCTTCGCCGACACTCAGGGCGCGCTGGCCATGCCGGTTGTGGGCGCGCTGAAAAACCGATATGGCGCGCGACGCAATGCGGATATTCGCTGGCGCGGTTGGCTGATCGCGGCAGATGAGGGTAAGCCCGTCCGCGCTGTTCACGGCGGCGATATCATTTATGCCGACTGGCTTCGCGGTCAGGGCCTGCTAATGGTGATCGATCACGGGGAGGGTTGGCTGTCCCTCTATGGCCAGAACCACAGCCTGCTGCGAGGAGTGGGCGATCGTGTCAGTGCCGGTGACATCATCGCCAAAGCCGGCGCCAGTGGTGGTAGCGAGACGTCTGGCCTGTATTTTGAAATTCGGCACCGGGGCGAGCCAGTCGATCCTGGCGAGTGGATACGCCGCTGAGACCCGGCCGGATAATCGGGTACCATTACCGGCCCAACCTTTTCAGGCCTCACTCTCAGGAAATTCTCATGGACGTGCGTTTACGCTTTCGCGGCATCGGATTGCTGCTGACACTCTTGATCTGCTCGCCGATTCTGGCGCAGGAGCCTGAAACCGAAGACAGCCATCCCACGTCGGGCAACAACCCTCATAGTGGGATGGCTAGCTCTGCAGAGAGCGCCGGCGATCCCGCGACACAATCGCTACCCCTCGAAGAACTGCAGATGTTTGCGGATGTGTTTAACCAGATTCGGCAGGGCTATGTGGAATCAGTCCCCGACAGCGAGCTGTTCGAACTTGCAGTGCAAGGCATGCTGTCGGGTCTCGACCCCCACTCCGTCTTTCTAAAGGAAAAAGCCTACGACTCACTGCAGGAAACGACGCAGGGCGAGTTCAGCGGGCTCGGCATCGAGATTGGCCAGGACCGCGGCTACATCACCATCATTGCTCCGATCGACG
>JADHQF010000041.1 GCA_016778085.1 Luminiphilus sp.
CCTGTCTTCCGCAGCAGACTGCCGGGATGCCATCCATTGCGGGGCCACCATTCTGGGCATTGGCTCCGGACTGACCGGCATGAACACTGACGAAGTGCAGCACTACTTTGCCAGCCTGGCCCGAGATATCGCTGAAGGCGGCGATGGGGCAGGACAACAGGTTCGCTTCGATGTGGATATGGGCTTCAAGCCCTATCGGGTGGTCACCAACGATATCGTCTGTGATGACATTACCGTGGTCACGCTGGATGGCGACCTAAACATTCAGGCCGGGGAATATGTTTTTGTCTGGGTACCGGGCGTGGGTGAAAAACCCTTCTCCTGCCTGACCCATGACCCGGTGCGTTTGGCGGTGATCAACGTCGGGCAATTCACGGACCATTGCTACCAGCTCTCACCGGGTGACGCAGTCTATCTGCGTGGCCCACACGGCGTGGCTGTCACACCACCGGAAGATGCACACATTGTCTGCGTCGCAGGCGGTACCGGTCTGGCCGCTGTGTATCAGATTGCGGAGGACTTCGGCAGTGACGACAACCCGGTCGACATTTTTGTGGGCGCCCGGTCGGCAGATCGACTCTACTTCCGTGACGAATGCGACGGCGTCGCCCGTGTCACCATCGCCACCGATGACGGCAGTACCGGATTCGAGGGCCGGGTGAGCGACGCCTTGGCGGACTTTCTTGCTGACCAGCCTGCCGAGGCGCTGGCCAAGATGGTGTTTTATAACTGCGGGCCCGCGCCCATGATTCATGCAAGTGAAGCGGTCCAGAAAAAGTATGTCTCCTCGGATCGTATCTTCAGCGCCATCGACTATCTGACCAAGTGCGGGGTCGGCATCTGTGGCGCCTGCGCCTCGCCCGACGGGCGTCGAATCTGCGTAGACGGGCCCTTTATCACCGATGGGTTAGCCGAGCGCCGCGCGGCATCGCGCTGACCAACAACCTGCAAAGCCAGTTATCACGTCTGCAGCCCGGGCTTACCCCTGAACACCCCCCTCTACACGCTGCGCAAAAGCTGACAAGCGACATGTGACCAGTTGACTGAAGGGCAAATCGCGTCATCATGCCTTCACAAGACTTTCCCGGGAGACGGAGCTCATCGGTATGAAAGAAAATCTTCTACAGCAAGAAAATCTAACGTGGGCACATTACTCAGAGGACGCGGATTACCCTTTCCCCGTCAGTTACTGGGGCACCATTTTGGATATTGATGACGCGGGTCATCTCAGTGTGTTGTACCGCTGGGATCCCGAGCACTTTTGTCATTTTCATCGGCACCTCTGCGCCACCACCTCCCTCGTGCTCGAGGGAGAGCTGCACGTGAAAACTTTCGAAAATGGCGAACTGGTCGACACCACTGTCCGGCGCGTCGGGGACTATGCCAAAAAACCCGCCGGTGACGTGCACATGGAACAAGGCGGGCCTGCCGGTGCGCTGGTGCTGTTTGAGCTGTTCGCGCCCGACGGTCAATTGACCGAGCAGTTGGACAAGGACGGCAACACACTGCGCACCCTCACAACAGATGACCTACGCCGCTTTTTCAACAAACAGCAAGCGGCGGCCTGAAGCCACCACTGCTAATCGAGGTCCATTGCTATGACCGGAGATATTCACCCGCTGGCACCCCACTCGCTGCCGCCTTTTGTCGGTGCTGCCGACGGCAGTGACCCACTATTCAGTGCGATCATCTTTATCGTGATCCTCGCGGTGCTGGGTATCGGCGTCTTCTACCTCAAACTGCACGCCATACCCGAGCAGCTGGCACACAAGCATGGCAACACCCAGTCTCAGCTGATCATGGTTCTGGCGTTGTTGGCGCTGTTCACGCATAACAACATTTTTTGGGTGGCGGCACTGATTCTGGCGCTATTGAAGCTCCCCGACTTTCTAACGCCGATTAACAGTATTTCGGAATCACTGAAAAAACTGACCCCGGAAGAAGCTGAAACCCCGACCGCTGCGGTTGAGCGATCAGAGGAGCAACAGTAACCATGTTGGAACTGATTCTCTGCTCACTGGTTACCGTACTGCCCGACTACCTCTTTCGCCGGTACCGGCAAGGTAAGCGCTGGGGAGATCAGATCACCTTCTTCACTATGTGGTACGAGTTGCGGTGGGGGATCACCGCCTGCCTGATTCTGACCGTCAGCTTCATTACGGTGGTTTTTTACTACCACCCCTCTACCACTAATGCGGGACCCTACTTCCGCACGATTCCGCTCCTGCCAGAGGGCGGCGGCCGGGTCGAGGAGGTCTTCGTCAGTAATGGTGAGGCCGTCTCCGCAGGGGATCCTCTGTTTAGTCTGCTCGACAGCGCGCAGGTTGCTGGTGTAAACGTCGCAGAGAGCCAGCTGGCCCAGATTACGTCAGCGTTTGCGCAGGCCGAGGTGCAACTCGAAGGCGCCAGAGCCACCCTGACGCAGGCGGAGAGCGCGCTGGCGCAGGCTGAAAACGAGCTGGCCAAAAAGACCGAACTGTCGGCTCGCGGTCAACAGTTAGTCAGCAAAATTGAAATCGAGCGACTGGAAAACACCGTTGCCCAACGTCGCGGCGGCGTGCAGGCCGCCGAAGCCAATATCACTGCGGCAGAAACCCAGATCTCGGACGTACTCCCCGCGCAACGTGAAAGTGCGCAGCGTCAGTTGGAACAGGCGCAGGTGGCGCTGGACAAAACCGTGGTGTATGCGGGCGTCGACGGTCAGGTCGCGCAATTCTTCCTGCAGCGCGGTGATTACGTGAACCCCATTCTGCGGCCAGCGGGCGTGCTCATCCCCTCCGACGGTCCGGAATCAGGGCGTTACCAGATCGCGGCGGGCTTTAATCAGCTCTCCGCGCAGGTGATCAAGGCCGGCACCATTACCGAAGTGGTCTGCATGTCGAAGCCCTTCACAGTGATTCCCATGATCGTCACCCGCGTGCAGCCGGTGGTGGCCGCGGGGCAGTTAAAGCCAGCCGATATCCTGCTGGATGCGCAGCAGCGCGCGCGGCCGGGCACGCTCACCGTTGTCATGGAACCTCTGTATGAAGGGGGCCTGAGCGAAGTGATGCCGGGTAGCAAATGTATTGCCAATGCCTATACCAGTAACCATGAATTGCTCGAAGAGGGTGACCTGGGTTTTGGTGAAACGCTGTTCCTACATATGGTCGACACCGTCGGCGTGATTCACGCCATTATCCTGAGAATGCAGGCACTACTGATGCCCGTACAGATGCTGGTCTTCGCGGGCCACTGATCTTGGTAGCGCCGGGGAATCCGGCGCCGACTCAGCCGCGCCTCGAGTGCGGCACAGGTGCCGAAGATCCGACTCTGACCCCAACCCGTAACGGTTACACCCTTTGCCAAGAGGTGTGCCTTGTCATGCGCCCAGCCCTCCCCAACAACCGTCATCGCCCCACAACGGCAAGCCGTTCCGCACAGCGGCGATCATCTGCGCACCGCCACTCCAAGCGCTTTGGGGTGTTGGGTCGCGGATTTACCCTACTCAGCATGCTTGGCTTGTTAACCGCCTGCGGCAGTACTTCCGTGGATGATTATCAGGCGCGCGAACCCGCCTTCGCACCAGAGGACTTTTTCAATGGCGCGCTAACGGCTCATGGCGTAGTGAAAGATTTTTCCGGGACCGCGATCCGTCATTTCAGCGCGGATATCGTGGGCTGTTGGTCAGACGGCGTCGGGACGCTGGATGAGGACTTTGTTTTTGACGACGGTGAACAACAGAAACGCATCTGGACGCTCACACCCAACGGTAGCCAAACCTACATTGGCACTGCCGGTGACGTGGTCGGCGAGGGCCTCGCCCGCTGGCAAGGTAACGCGATGTTCCTCGACTACACCCTGCGCATCGAACTGGAGGACGGCCCGATCGACGTGAAGATCGACGACAGGATGTATCGAGTCAGCGACAACGTAGTGATCAATGAGTCAAAGATGCGCAAGTTTGGTTTTGGGGTCGGCGAGATCCTGCTCACCATCATTCGCCATCCCGATCAGGTTGCCGACTGCCCAAGCGCGTAACGTCTCACTGAAGCTTTGCTGCTGAACCGCCTAATCCAGTAGACGAAGGCGAGCTCGCGAAAAAACGCTCTCGCCAATCAGGCCTGCGCTGCTCCAGCGTGCTCGCACGGTCCTGGCTCCAAAAATTCGAACTCATCGAGCTTGATGTCGTCCATGCCCATCTGATCGAAGGGGTCTTCCAACAGATCTTGCAGGTTATACAGCGAGATCAGGACAAAGCCGTTGATGCTGTTGAGCAGATAGATCAACCAACGCGGATCATCGTGCAGGTTGTAAACGAGATTCGGCGTAAAGATAAACGGCAGCACATAGAGTGAGATCAGTAGGTAAGCGCGCAGACTTACTGGCGTGCCGTGGATCTTGATGCCATTGAGGCTCTCGATGTTTTCCTGAATATCCTGAATGACCCGCATCATTTTCAGGCTGGCATTGCCGGAAATCGCTTCATTACGCGGTGTGCTGACTGCGTATATCTGGCGGATGGTGTCACGCACCTCGTCCATGCCCTCGTGCTCCGGGTCCTTGAGGCTATGGGTAAAGCGTTCAGACAGCTGGCGCATCAGCGCGTGGATCTCGCGTTTCTCTTCGAGTGGCATCTTGATGTTGTTCTCAAGGCCAAAATAAAACGCGCTGATTGCGGCCTTCAGTGCACTGAGAACGCGAATCGCCAACTGCCGGCGCCTAAACGCCTCGCGAATGGTAAAGACCAAGGGGAACAGCACGGCAATGCTGAGGAAAATCCAGTCTACGTTGTAGGCATAATCGAGCCGCAGACAGACGTACACCGACACAATGCACAAGGCGACGATGATGAAGGTGCGGTGATTGATGATTTCCAGATACTTGCGCATCAGTTTTCCAGTCAAGTTTCTGGGCGCATCTTATGCGTGAGGCGAATAGGTGGCAATGCGGTGTGATAGCACAACGGGCATCGAAGCATCATCATATTGCATTGCACTGCCCTCCCCGCTCTGAGAGCATCAGCCAATACTCCGCACCTCGATACCAAAAATGCTTAGAAAATGACGTGCTCACTGACTAAAACAATCAGCGTGCTTGCATTTGCCTGCTTCGGCTTGATAGCGCCAACTGACCTGCTTGCGAACACGGCGATATCGCCTCATGACCCGCTCTTTAACAGTGATGAGCCGTTAACGATCACCCTCACAGGCCCTTTTAAAACCCTCGACAAGCAGCGTGACAAAAGCGCCGAGTATGAAGTGGGATCTCTCTCCTATGAGGGCCCGGTTGGCCCCATCAACATCGAAACACGGTATAAACCTCGCGGCAACTTTCGCCTGGAGAAGGAAAACTGCTCCCACGCGCAGCTCTGGTTGAACCTGAAAAAGAAGCAGACCAAAAAAACCGTTTTTGCCAATCAGAACAAACTCAAGCTGGTGGTGCAGTGTCGCGACAGTAATCGTTATCAATCGTACCTGCGAAAGGAATATCTGGCATACCGCATGCTCAATCTGATGACCGAGGCGAGCTATCGGGTCCGTTGGGTGACCGTGACGTATCAAGATCTCCAGGGCAAGAACTTGAGAACGCAGTCTGCTTTTCTGATCGAGCATAAAAACCGTGTCGCGGATCGATTAAATCTCAACCCGGTCGATGAACAGCGCATCAACCGCACAGAACTCGATCCAGTTCACGCCACCCGCGCGGCCATGTTCAACTACTTTATTGGCAACGCGGATTTTTCAATCGTTGCGGCCACTGAAGGTAGCTGCTGCCACAACGCCAAGCTGCTTCGCGCTGATGACGAATCTCCTTATGTCCCGGTCATTTATGACTTTGATTCCTCGGGTTACGTGGATGCACCCTATGCGATCACTCCGGCCAAGCTGGAGTTGCGTAACGTGCGGCAACGCATCTATCGGGGATTCTGCACCGACCCGGAAGTGCTCGACGGGATCCTCGACGAATTCAGAAATAAACGAGAATCACTGCTTGCCGTTGCAGCCGAGACCGACCAGGTGGGCAAGCGCAGTGCGCGAAAGGGGGTGTCGTATCTCAAGGATTTTTACAGCGTGATCGAAAACCCGAAGCGCCTGAAGAAGAAAATTATTGAGGTCTGTCGATGAACGCTAAGCGCTTCGGCAGATGGGGCAGCACTCAGCTGGGACGCTGGCTACTCGCAACCCTACTCCTTGCCCTTGCCCTCCCGGGGCTGGCGGCGGCGATTCAGGACGACTGGCAGGGGATAGAGCGGATTGTCGCCATCGGGGATATTCACGGGGACTACGACAATTACATCGCGGTGCTCAAAAATGCCGGTGTGGTCAACCGAAGAGGGCGATGGGCCGCGGGCAAAACCCACGTGGTGCAGGTGGGTGATATCCCGGATCGTGGGCCGGACACCCTCAAGATCATCGAGCATCTACAGAAACTCGAAAAACAAGCCGAGAAGGCTGGCGGTCGGTTACACCTGCTGATTGGCAACCACGAGCACATGAACATCACTGGCGATCTCCGTTACGTTCACCCCGGCGAATACGAGGCGTTTGAAACCCGCAACTCCAAGCAGCTTCGCAACAATTATTACGCCTACGTAGTGAAAACGACGGAGCAACAGCGCAAAGCGCTGCTGGCCAGTGGCAGGGATGCCAGCCATTTACCGGTGGCGGACGATGACTTCAAGCGCGACTGGTACACCGAACACCCCCTCGGGTTTGTCGAGCATCGGCTCGCTTGGCAAAAGGGCGGAGCGCTGTTCGAATGGATCGCAACGCACAATACGGTCATACGCATTAACGATGTGCTGTTCTTGCACGGCGGGTTGAGCGCTGAGTTGCTGCCGCTGTCGATCACCGATATCAACGAGCGGGTTCGCGCGGAACTGAACCGTGAAGCCTTCGAGGGAGAGCCGCTGGGCACTGCCCAAAATGGGCCGCTGTGGTATCGGGGTCTTGCCAGAGGCGACGAGGCTACTAAGCGCCCCGCCCTGGACAGCGTCCTCGCCCACTTCGACGCCGAGATGATCGTGCTGGGGCATACCCCCGACCTGAACGCCATCACCCCGCGTTTTGGTGGGCAGGTGGTGATCATCGATACCGGCATCTCGGCATACTACGGTGGCCACCTCGCCAGCCTGCTGATTGAGGACGGTACTGCAACCGCCATACACGGTGACCACCGTTTGGCACTGCCCACCAACGCAGAAGAGATCCTGCCGTATTTCGAAGCGCTGGCAGCCGAGATACCTGAAAATCTGCGGCTATCTGAGCACATAGGACTATTGTCCAATCCTCCAATCGAGTCAGGCACGGACAGCTCGCCTGAAACCACCCGCATGGAGCACGCACCGCAGTCAGTCGACTGACGCGTTAAACATCAGCAAGCCATGGCAAGGCTGAGGGCGAGGTCTTTGCCCGCCCGAGAGCCAGCGGAGTAGCATCGCCAAAAACCATTTAGCTCTGTGTAAACTGGAAGCCCTGCTGGGTTACGGACCCCACACGACAGTCACTGCCTTATTTGGAGAGGCTTATGAGATTCATAATTACGATGCTGCTGTTGGTTGCATCAGAGCGCGCAGTGTCTGAGGTATTACAACTAGATTGCGTCACCGAAAACCCCCTTGCGGACAACCGGGTATACGTTATCGACACATCTAGAGGCACGGCATCAGTGCATTACAGCTACGGATACACGCTACCTGCAAGCAGGGTCGCATTAGAAGCAGGCGTATTCACACTCTATTTTGCGAGCGGCGGCGGGTTGCCTGAGGTCACTATTTCGCGGGTCACAGGCAAATATCGAACAAGGTACGTTGACGACAGCGCTGACATTGGAGTTTGCACACTACTCGATGAGCCAAAATTCAAACTCTAGGGCTCAACGATACGTTGAAGTTGCGCTTACACCCAAGATGACTTGAGTATCCATGGGAGCGAGATTTAGGCAGAGACCTACACCCCGATTATCCGCCCGCTCGCCCAGACCTCTCGCTTGACCAAGCGGGATCGAAGAGTCACGTAGCAGTCATCATCCTCTGACCTTGCGAGCAATAATGAAGCTAATCACCCCGCTTCGGCAGGGTTCTCCCTATGACGATCGACCCAGCAATCACCTCGATCCTACTGAGCCTGATAGCGGTGGCCTGTGCCATCTGGATGTGGCACGACGAGGACAAATAGCCAACGAGGGTTAGACATTGTTTTGTTCATCTGGATCGCGGTGATCGTGGTGGGCGTCTACCAGATAGCAACCCCTTACAAGCCATTGCCGGCATCGTCACTGAAACGTCACGTAAGTGCCAACAACCATTCACATGCATTCGATATCTTACATTGGCTGAGTCGGGAAACCTCAGTGGCTTCTAAAGTGTCTTTGCCCCGCCGTTTGGCGGGGCTTTTTTCCTCACAGTGGTGCGATGTGCGCACTTGGGTGGTGCAAGCTGATCTGGGATGCGCAATAGCGCGAACTCATTGATTAGCCTAGAGATTTACTAACCCCGCGACATTCGTCACTTTTTTTGGGATTGGCTCGCTTGTCGCTTCAAGCGTAATGGGGTCGGGGGAGAAATCACTGCCGACATGTTCACGTTGTGAGGGAATTCATATGCTTGGGATCATGCGAATTGGGGTTGTTTTAGTTGGGTGCAGTCTTCTCTTGGCTGGGTTGATGCTCTATACACCTTCAACAGGCTACGGCGAACCTAGCCTAGCGAGTTGCTCGATGCCTGCTCAGCAGGCAGCCAGGTGCACCCTTGAGCGAATTTGACCTCCCCAAGGGCCAGGCAAGATCCAGTAGCCATAACGCCCTGAGTCACCCTCAAAATTAAATTGATACCACCTTAGAGGTCTTTTGGGAGAGGTTTCGTTAATTGTGGCGGATCCAAGCTATGAAAAGCCTGGTTAAATTGAGTTTCACGGTGCTAGTTGTTTTAGGTGCCGCAGCGATCTATACGCAACGGGCTGTGATCTCCGACTCATATACACAACTCGCCGCTTCGGCTGGATTAAGGGACGAGATTTATCACTGGAATACAACTGAGGCGTGGGATCAGTCTGCTGGCGAAGGCGGACCGTCAGAGGCTGGTAACTTTATCGAGCGTTACTTCCCTCTTCTGGAGCTTACTGTTCGAGCCAAAAAGAAACTTGATGGTAGTTTGCTCGCAGCAGTTTATTTCCACGACGACTGTGAGGTGGGCGCTATAGTTATGACGCAAGTGTATGACTATCGCGGCGAACCATTTGAGCTTTTTTGTACATCTTTCTCAGGAAAGGTGGGGTGGCGAGTCGGCGCAAGGCTTCTTGATGAAAACTCCAGCTGGTTCGAGACTTACGGTGAGTATTCAGTGCGTTTGAGATTTGCAGATTGGGATTTTTCGATACTAGAGAAGTATGCGCGGGCGTTGGAGCTTTAGCTCTGCAAAAAGTCTTGTCAGCAGCCCTCACGCAACCGCTGTTTAACCACCTGTAACGCTTGCATACGGCACTGCCTTTTCAGTCGACCCCCTCCCCCCCGCCTATCAATCTCCAGCGATTCAATCCGAGTTCAGGCGATGCAGTTGTTACTGCACGGGATTGTCTCTCCCCAGATAGCATCTCTTGAACCCGAATATTGGTGCGTGAGTTGAGGAGTGATCCCTGAAGTATACCCATAAACTATTGATATATAGTGAAATATAGACGTCGAAGTGGTGCCGGAGATAGGAGTCGAACCTACGACCTTCGCATTACGAATGCGCTGCTCTACCAACTGAGCTACACCGGCACGGGCCGCGGATGTTAAGGAAAAGCCCTGCCCGGCTCAATACCCCCTGTTGTCAAATTCGACGGTGCCGCCTGTCTTCATAGCGCCGATGAGTGTCGCGCCTCATTTTCACCATTTTGTCCCGGTGCGCTCATGGTTTAATGCATCCATGATGATAGGGCCCTCCACATGACCCGCTATCTGGTGACCGGCGCCGCAGGTTTTATTGGTGCCAATGTTGCGCAGGCGCTGCTTGATGCGGGCAATGAGGTCGTGGGCATCGACGGTCTCAATGACTACTACGACGTCGATCTCAAGCAGTATCGATTGAAGCCACTAGTGGGCCATTCACAGTTTTCCTTTGTGCAGGGTGATCTGGCTGACGATCAGGTCGTTCACTCGCTCTTCGCCCAGCACGAGTTCGACTACGTGATCCATCTCGCGGCGCAAGCGGGGGTTCGGTACTCGCTAGAGAACCCGAGTGCCTATATCCAAAGCAATATTGTGGGCTTCCAGCACCTTATTGAAGCGTGTCGGGAAAAGCCTCCCACGCATTTCGTGTTCGCCTCATCCAGCTCGGTATACGGCAACAGTGACAGAGAATGGTTCTCTGAAACCGACCCCACCGACACGCCGGTCAGCCTGTATGCGGCAACCAAAAAATCCAACGAGATGGTGGCGTATACCTACGCCCACCTGCATGGCTTGCCGGCAACCGGCCTACGGTTTTTTACCGTGTACGGCCCTGCCGGGCGGCCTGACATGGCCTACTTCGGTTTTACCAAAGCCATCGTCGAGGGCACACCCATTCAGATGTTTAACGAAGGCCAGCTTGAGCGGGACTTCACCTATATCGATGACATTGTGAGTGGCGTGGTGGCGGCCGCTGCAGCGCCGCCGGTTGATCTTGAGGTGCCCTATCGCCTACTCAACCTGGGCAATCATCAGCCTGTAAAGCTCGGGGACTTTATTGCCACGCTGGAAGATCTGCTAGGAAAAGAAGCCAATAAACAGCTGGTGGGGATGCAGCCCGGCGACGTCTATCGCACTGCAGCCAATATCGATGCAGCCAAAGCGTTGGTGGACTTTGAGCCCAGCACTGATCTCGCCACCGGGCTCGAGCGCTTCGTAGCGTGGTACCGGAACTATTACGGGGTGTGATCCCCTGAGCTAAGGCGCGCTACTCAATTCATACACCAATATGGCGTGACCCCCCGGGCTGGTGATCATCGCCTCGCTGAACCGCATACCTTCTGGGGTGATATCCGTGACGGTCTCGCTCACCGGCGCGCCCGCGGCTTCAGCACGCGCCAGCGTGTGATCGATACTCTCAACCTCTACGACCGTGACCACAGCGGTCGGCTTGTCAGGGTCAGGCGCGGGGGCCTCAGGGTGCTCAATCAAGAACAGCCCCCGGGCTTCAGTTGAGGTCGACAACAACGCGCGACGAATCGGTTTTGAAGCGTCAATGTTGAAGACAGGCCCCAAAAACGGCTCACCACCCGGCGGCAACGTACCCTCAAAATCGAGCGTAAAGCCGATTACCCCTGTAAAGAAAGCAATCGACTGATCGAGGTCTGGCGTCATCAATGAGATGCGCTTGATGCGGGAAGTCTGCGCATCGGCCGACACCGCCAACAGGCCGCACAGGAGCCCTACTCCGATGAGCTCTGTCCACGACACGCCGCGATGGGTCACCGTCCGCACTCGCTGTTGAGAGAGCGTCACGACTCCCGCCCACTCACTCTTCAAAGAACTGCATGATCGACCCATCCGGCGTCTTCACCGAAAACAGCTCGACCTCCCCGATTTCGCCCAACTGAACCGTGCTGGTATCTCGCCAGAGGCTGCCGCCGCGCTCCTCGATCATCGCCTTCGCAGCGTCGATATCCGCCACCGGGTAACGCACGGCAAGAATGCCGAGGTTGGGTGCCTCGCACTGGTGAGAATAGTCAAAGCCCTGTATCCCCATCACCTCGATCATCTCCATCCGACCAAACTCGCCGGGGACCGGATACACAATGCCCGCGCGGTAAGGCACCGAGGTGGTCAGGCTCAGCGGAATGCCAATCGGTGTCGGCGTGGGCGTTTTTGCAGTGTAAGGTTTGCCCTTATAGAAAGTATCGAACCCCAAGGTTTGGGTAAAAAAGTCATAGGCGACGTCGCGATCAGCCACCATTTGCATCATGTTAAAGGGCGCGGTCATGCGCTCGAAGTCGGGAATGGCCTCAGGTAGCGGCGGGCTGAGTCGATCATAGGTTTGCACCTGCACTCCGTCGGGCCCGCGATAGATCACCACGCGCAGATCCGATGTGCCGAAGTTGAGTGCCGTGATCGGCGTTTCAGTCCACCAACCAAGCCGAATCGCGTCATCGTAGATCGACTGCATGTCTTTGACGCGAATCATCATGCTGAAATAACAGCCCGTATCCCACGCTCTGGCGCCTGGGCGCATCGGCACGCGCCTACCGGCATTCTCAAAACTCACCAGCCTTATGTGACCAAAGTCACCGCCCATGGGCGCGCGAAGTAACAGGTAATCACCGGTGGCTTCGGGGTCTAAGCCCCAAGCCGCAATCGAGGAGGCCGACACGCTACCGCGCCCCAGCTCCTCGTAACCACCGATCTCCTTGAAAAAGCGGGCGGTCACATCGGGATCTGTGACGCTGAGCACCGCCTCCCGCCAGGGTTTATCCGTGATGGGCTCGGCGGTGACCGCCTGACTCCCGCTGATCAACGTAGCGCTCATTAGCACGCTCAATAAGGCGCTGAGAGATACGCGATACCGCTGCGCCCGCTCGCGCCACCCTTGTATTAGTAATCTCATTGTTTCGCTCTCTTTTTTATCGTTATGACTGTTGTGCTTTACCCGCTCCTCACACCCGGCGTATCCCACACCCTTCAATTGATGGTCACTCGTCGTTCACCAATATGATTTTTCCGAAGTGCGTGCGCTCGTCCACCATCTCGTGTGCACGTACCAACTCAGACATGGGCATTATCGTGTCGACAACGGGTACCAGCTCGCCGCTGGCAAACAGCGGCAACGCTTGCGCCCGGAAATCCGGCATGGTCTGGGTCATAAACGCCAGGCTGGTCGAGATACTCATCGACAGGAGTTGGATATTTAAAATACCGATCCGCAGGTTAAAGGTGATATCACGTCCACCCGTGCTGCCAAACATCACCACCCGGCCGTCCATCCCCATGGAATCGATCAGCTCATCGGCCGTTGCATCGCCAATAGTCATGAGGCCAATGTCCATCCCCTGACCGTCAGTCAACGCATTCACCTGCTCTGAGACCGAATCGCGGGTGTAATTGACCACCGCGTCGCAGCCCAACGACGAGGCGTGCGCCAGTTTGTCATCGCGGCTCGCCGTGCCCAAGGCCCAGCATCCAGCTTGCTTCGCCAGCGCCAGTGCGGCGCTACCCACACTGCCGCCCACCGCCTCGACCAGAATGCGGTCTCCGGCCTTCATGCGCCCCACGGTATAAAGAGCATGCCATGCTGTTAGCCAACCCACGGGTATCGCTGCACCCTGAGCGAAACTCAGGTTATCTGGCAACAGCATGAGGTGATCGGGGTCACAGTCCACAACTTCCGCGTGGGCCCCGCGCACGCGGCCAAAGACCCGATCACCCTCGCTAAACCCGGTGACGCCCGCGCCGACCGACTCAATGGTCCCCGCGACCTCCATGCCCATCACAAATGGCAGTTCCTGACCGCTGTAGTCCCCGGCGCGCATTCGCGTCTCGGCAAAGTTGATGCCGCTTGCACCCACACGAACCCTGACGTCCCCGGGTGCGAGGTCCCCCAGGTCAAGTGATTCCCAGACCATCACCTCTGGCCCACCAAATGCTGCTACGCGATATCCCTTAACCATGATTTGGCTGGGCCTCCTTTCCTATTCGGTTGGCGATGTCCTCGACCTCCAGCCCTGACGGCAGAGAGTCGAGGGTCAAATACAAAAGCCCTGCCAGCGCGAGCGGCACGCCCACTAGCGTCGCGTACCCCAGATGCCAGCCCCAGGACTCAATGGCCAATGACACGGTGTAGGGCCCGGCCGCCGAGCCCATCGTCACAGCCAACGACCCACAGCAGGCCATGGCGAGAGCGCGGATCCGCGTGGGAAATACCTCGGCGAGATAAGCAAACTTCACCGCCGCCGAGCCATAAAAAAACATGCTCATCAGCGCGTACACAAACAGGATCTGACCAAACGTGGTCGGCACCCAGACCAACACCTGAAACAACATCGCACCCAAAAGCGTCCACAACACCACCGTATTGCGCCGCGTCCACACCCGCTCGCCGATCCACGCCGCGAGCACGTAACCCAGCACCCCAATGGCATTGCCCGCACCAATCAACAGTGAAAAATTGAAGGCGTCGAGGGAGCGGACCTCTCGGAGAAAACTCGGGAACAGAAAAATGGACGCCGCGTAGGCCCACACGAATAAAAACTGGGCAACGAACAGTGTGATCGCCCGCTCGCGGATCCCGCTGGCAAACAGATCCGAAAACCGCGGCGGCGCCTCCGTTGATCGCGCCGCCACCGACCGGGGTGGTTCACGTAAGTAACGCCGTACGACCCACACCATCGGCAAGCTGACCAAGCCCACCCAAAACAGCTGTCGCCAGCCGTATTCGGTCAGCAGCCACATCGACCACAGTGACGCCAACGCCCATCCGAGGGGATATCCAATTTGTAGCAACCCCATAAACAAGCCGCGCAGCCGGGCCGGCATCTCTTCAGTAATGATGGCGCCGGTGATCGGGTAGCTCAGACCGCCCACTGCAATGCTTGCACCGCGCAGTGCCGTAAGAGTGGCCACACCCGGTGCAATGCTGATCAGCGCCACCAGAAAAGAGGACCCCAGCAGAGAAAATTGAAACAGCGGCAACCGCCCCACCCGGTCGGCTAACCAGCCGAGTAATACCAGTAACGCCCCACCCAAGAGGAAAGCGGTGGACACGATGGCCATCACTTCGCTCAGTGTCAGCCCGAACTCAGCGCGAATCGACGGCACAGCGTAGCCAAATAACGCGAGGTCCATCTGTGCGGTGGTATAGGCAATGAGACAAATGACAAAGGCACGCAGGGGATAGCCGCGAACGGAATCAGACACCGATCCACATCCAACTGTATCCGTCGGGTGCCCGGAACGTACAGGCGGGCTCGCCGAACTCATTCTGGCCGGCCCGGTAATCGGTG
>JADHQF010000042.1 GCA_016778085.1 Luminiphilus sp.
CCATAGTGGGCGTGCCGGCTTTTTGCAAATGAGATTGCGGCCCTTCTTCACGGATTGTCTGGCCAATCTGCAACTGATTCAGGCGCTCAATCACATAGGGACCGACCACCATGGAGATGGCCAGCGCCGTGCAGGCTGCAAGAATGCCTCGCAGCGTCAGGTACTGGAATACGGCAAATCCCGGATCAATGGCGAGCAGCTGCTCGCTCAACCAGATCAGCATGCTGTAGCCCCCCCTGAAGCCAGAAGCCACGCGACGGTGTGCTCTAAACCGGCTCCTCGCGACCCCTTCACCCAAATGGTGTACTCAGCAGGCAAGGCGGGAAAATCACTCTGCAAGGCCGCCTGATCGTCAAAGCACAGGGCGTCGCGCCCGAAAGCCTCTGCCGCGGGCGTTGCCTCACCGCCAACTGTGATCAGCTTGTCTATGCCCAGCTGTCTCGCGTTACGCCCGACTTCCTGATGAAGCGACTGACTGTTCTCCCCCAGCTCAAGCATCGGGCCCAACACCAATACGCGGTAACCGGGCTGTCTCGACAATACCTGCAGTGCAGCGTTGACCGCCGCGGGATTGGCGTTATAGCTGTCATCCACTACCGTGCCGCCGCCGGGCAGATGGGTGACGGCACCGCGGCCAGCACCCGCGCCCGTAGCTCGAACGGCACGCGCTGCATCACTCGGTGTAACGCCTATCTCGATCGCGATGGCCAGCGCTGCCAGTGCGTTCTTTACGTGCTGCTCACCCGCGAGCTGCAAGCTAACTGGCTGAGAACCCGACGGGGTCAGCAGCTGAAAGTGGCTACCCTCCATTCCCAGATGCTCAATATCCGTAGCCCGGTAGTCCGCGTCCTGAGCCAGACCAAAGGTCACCTGTCTTGCAGTGCCTGCCTGCTCACGCCACTGCGGCAACCACTCCTGATCGGCATTGATGACAGCGAGGCCGTTGCCCGCCAGTCCTTCGAAGATCTCACCCTTGGTGGCGGCAATCGCGTCGACACTGGCATAGTGAGCGAGGTGGGCAGCCGACGCATTGAGACATACCGCAACGTTGGGTCGTGCGAGCTGGCATAGATAGGCAATATCGCCAGGCTGCCCCGCCCCCATCTCGATCACGCCGAACCGATGGTTATTGGTCAACCCTGAAAGCGTGATCGGCACACCCAGCTCGTTATTCTGATTGCCAACGGTAGCGTGCACCTCGCCCGCTGTTGCCAGCGCCGCCGCAACAAGATTTTTAGTCGTGGTTTTGCCCGCGCTACCGGTGATGGCGATCACATCCCCCTCAAATGCCTGCCGCTTAAGACAACCAAAGCGGCCAGAGGCCTGCAGGACGTCGGCGACCACTAACTGGGGTGACAAACCCTCTAGCTTGCGCTCGGTAAGGAGCGCTGATGCCCCTGCCGCCAACGCCTGGGGCGCAAAATCATGACCATCGACCCGCTGACCCGACAGCGCAGCAAACAGGTCGCCGGCCTTCACCTCGCGGCTATCTATTGCTAAGTTTTGGAGCGCGACGGATTCACCCACCAGCTGTCCGCCGGTTTCGTCAGCCAAGGCCTGCAGTGCAATGGCTGACATCAGGCTGCCTGCCTCTGCTGCAGGTGCTGGGCGGCGCGCTCGGCATCATTAAACGGCAAGCGCACGCCATCAATTTCCTGATAGGTCTCATGCCCTTTACCCGCAATCAGTACGGTGTCACCCACCTTGGCCTCGGCAATCGCCAGCGCAATCGCGGCAGCCCGGTCAGCCTCGACAATCGGAGAGTTATCACAACCCAGCAAAATATCGTCGATGATGGCTTCGGGAGATTCTGAGCGGGGGTTGTCACTGGTCACGATCACACGGTCCGCAAAGCGACACGCAATGGTCCCCATCTCCGCGCGTTTGCCGGGATCGCGGTCACCGCCGCAACCGAACAACACCCAGAGTGCGCCGGCGTTATCGGTTTCTTTTACTGCACAAATGGCGCGTTCCAGTGCATCCGGAGTGTGGGCGTAGTCCACGATGACACGGATGTCAGTCCCATCACCCACCGCTTGCAGTCGCCCTACCACTGGCTCCAGCGCCTCAGCCGCGGCAAGCGCCTCCGAGAAGTCGACGCCCAGCGATAATATTGCAGCCAGAGATGCCCCGACATTGAACGCATTGAAACGACCGCTCAGCGCCGTTCGCAAGCGACCATCACCCCAGGGTGTGCGAAGCTTTAGCACCAGCGGTATGGCTTGCACGACTTCAATGCTGATCTCCGCGTTGGCGCTGACTACCGACACACCCAAGGCACCCGACCGCCAGACATCGGCGTGGGCGATTACCGCCTTATCGTCCGCGTTGTAAATGCGACTGGCCGGCTCAAACTCCCGGAATAATTTCAGCTTTGCCTCGCAGTAAGCATCCATCGAATGGTGATAATCCAGATGGTCCCGGGACAAATTGGTGAACACGCCGACATCAACCGCTAACCCATCCAGTCGTCCCTGATCGAGCGCGTGACTGGAGGCCTCAAGCGCCACACACTCGACCCCGTGATCACGCCACTGGCGCAGCTGACGATGGAGTGCGAGGCAGTCAGGCGTGGTGTTGCGTGTTTCGGTGGGCTGTTGATCGAGCCGCATACCCAGCGTGCCGATCGTCCCGGTCTTGCGTCCCATGCGTCGCAACATCTGCGCCGTTAAATCGACAACCGATGTCTTGCCATTAGTGCCCGTCGCCGCGACCACTTTGAGATCACCGGAGGGCGACCCATAGAGACGATTTGCGAGAGCGCCCAGTTCACCCTTGAGACCTGCAACGGAGATAACCCTCTCATCGTCTCGATTAAGCGCCCGACCGGACTCCGTCAACACCGCCACAGCGCCAGCCGCTAACGCCGGCTCGATAAAATCTCGACCATCGTGCTCAGCGCCCGGTAACGCGATAAACACATCGCCCGGCTCCAGCGCCCGCGTGTCGAGGGTCAAGTTGTGCACCATCACGTCGGGTGCCGCGGGCTCGTTGATCAGCATGCGCAGATTCATACTCACTGCCGACCCCCAGAGGCGGCGAGTAACGCCCCCAGCTCTGATTGGTCGGGCTGAGCATTGCGAATGCGCAGCACCTCCTCGGTAATGCGCGAGTAGACCGGCGCTGCCGCCAGTCCGCCGCCGTAGTGATCACCGCGAGGCTGGTCGATGAGAATCGCCGTGACGTAACGCGGTGCGCTCATGGGCGCGACACCGACGAACATTGCGACATACTGGTCATCAAGGTAGCCGCCAGCGCCCACCTTGTGCACCGTTCCTGTTTTGCCACCCACGGAAAACCCGGGCACCCGAGCCAGCGTGGCCGTGCCGCCCTGTTCCGTAACGCGATCCAGTACCTCGAGTACGTCTCGCGCAACCTCCATTTCAATCACCTGCTGGCCGGCGGGCAGCGTATCGGGATCCTGACGCAGCAGCGTTAGCGGTCGTCGTATGCCACCGTTTGCCAAAATGGCATAGGCGCGTGCGAGCTGAATCGGTGTCGCCGTCAGGCCATAACCAAAGGCAAGCGTAACTTTTTCAATGTCGCTCCAGCGCGCCAAGTCCGGCAATTGGCCGGCGCGCTCACCGGGAAAGCCGGTGCCGGTCGACTCGCCCAAGCCGAAGCGATAAAGAACATCCAAAATGGCCTCGTGTCCCACCGCCTGCGCGATTTTGGTGACGCCCACCTGACTGGATTTTTCAATGACTGTTGATACCGAAATCTCGCCATAATCCCTTGGATCGTGGAGCATCTTGGCGCCCACCCGAATCCGCCCCGGCGTCGTATCGACAATACTGTCGATATGAAACTGACCGCTTTCCAGAGCCGCCACCAACGTCAAGGTTTTAATGGTAGAGCCCGGTTCATAGGCATCCGTCAGCGCACGATTGCGCGCGCCGCTGAAGTCCAGCGCCTCACGGCTGTTGGGGTTGAATACCGGATAGTTGCTAACGGCGAGAACCTCTCCGGTCCAGGCATCGAGCGTGATCGCTGAACCCGCAGCCGCGCCGGTTTCCTTCATTGCACGCTGAAGCTCACGGTGTTGGGCGTATTGCAGACGCAGATCGAGGCTCAGGGCAAGCGCCTTACCCGGGCGAGGCTCCTCTATCACCCCGAAATCGCGCACCGCATCGCCGTGCAGGTCTTTGATGAATCGTTTTTTACCTGGGACACCCTGCAGCCAGTCTTCAAATGCTAGCTCGACACCCGCAATGCCGTGCCCGTCGACATTGGTCAGCCCCAGCAGCTGCGCAGTGACCTCTCCCGCCGGGTAATAACGTCGGTACTCGCGCTCTCCGCGCACACCCGGAAAGTTCTCTCGCAATACTTGCCGAGCAAATTCCGGCGTTTGATGCCGTGCGAGATACATAAACTGCTTGTCGCCATAAAATCGCAACTTGTCGCGGAGTGCCGCCGCATCGAGAGAGAGCCTCGCCGCAAGATCGTCAAGGCGCGGGCTGTCCTTCAGTTGTTGCGGGTTCGCCCACAATGAGACCACAGGGGAGCTGACCGCCAGCGGTGTGCCATTGCGGTCTTCGATCAAACCCCGATAAACCGGTATCTCAGCAGTGCGGACGGTTCGCAAAGCGCCCTGCTCGCGCAGAAAGACCGCGCCCTGCCCTCCATCGGTGACCTGAAGGAGAATCAGCCGGCCCACCAATGTGGCCGCCAATGCAGTGAGGCCAAGACAGATCACCACAAAACGCCAGCGCGGCAATCGGTATGTCTGCTTTGCGCGCGTCATTCCTCGATGACCTGTGACAGGCTGAGGTCGGGCACCTGCATGGAAAGTGTCTCGGACGCTATCTGACTAATGCGATGCGGCGCCGCCCAGGTATTGACCTCCAGCAACAAACGCGTGTACTGCTCCTGTAATTCCCAGCGCCGCAGTTCAAGATCCTGGAGCCGGGCATAACCCTCGCGAACATGATGAGTACTCGCCACCACGGCGAGCGCTGAAACGAGAAGGCCAGCGCTCAAAAACACAATGGTGGCCGCGGGTGAGAGGGGTAGCTGACTCACGGCAAACGCTCCGCAACGCGCATGATCGCTGACCGGGCACGGGGATTGTCAGAGACCTCCTTCTCTGATGGCATCACTGCCTTGCCCAGTTGGCGCAAAGATCCCCGATGCGCTTCATACTGAACAGGCACACCTGGGGGCAGCTGTTCGCCGCGCTCGGCCTGCCTGATGAAGCGCTTGACGATCCGGTCTTCCAAAGAATGGAAGCTAATCACCACCATCCTGCCACCCGGCGCCAGTGCCAGCACACTGGCCTCCAGCACCTCGCGCAGTGCATCCAGCTCGCCGTTGACGTGCAAGCGAATCGCCTGAAAACTCCTGGTCGCGGGGTGCTTGTTGGGCTCCCACTTGGGATTGGCCGTCGAGACGATCTCAGCCAGTTGAGCCGTCCGCTCAATCTGCTCGGTCGACCGGGCCTGCACGATGGCAGCGGCAATACGGCGCGCAAACCGCTCTTCCCCCAACTCACGCAGCACTTGCGCCAACTCGGCCTCATCTACCGTGGACAACCACTCTGCAGCTGAACTGCCCGCCTCAGGATTCATCCGCATATCAAGAGGTCCATCGTGACTAAAGCTAAAACCCCGCTCAGGATCGTCCAACTGAGGCGATGACACCCCCAGATCCAGCAGCACGCCCTGCACGCTGGCAGGCGCTATGTAGTGGCCCAAGTCGCGAAAATTGGCTGCTTGAAAACGAAAGCGCGAATCCTGACCGGCCAAGCGTTCAGCCACCGCAGACGCAGCGGGATCCTGATCAAAAGCAGCTAAAGTCCCCAGAGGCGAGAGTGCATCGAGGATTCGGGCAGAGTGCCCGCCCCGGCCAAACGTGCCATCCACGTATGCGCCATCCGCCGATACCATCAGTGCCGCAATTGCCTCCTCAAGCAGAACCGGTAGATGTCCCCGGTTCATCAAAGTTTGAGCTGCATCAGCTCCGCCGGGAGCTCCCCAGTTGAATCCGTCGACAGGGCAGCAGCGCACTCCTGCTGCCACAAATCCTCGGACCACAGTTCGAGCTTGTTGCCCTGACCGACCAGCACCGCACGCTTTTCGAGCTGTGCGTATTCACGGTGCGCCGGCGGTACGAGCACTCGCCCGCTACCGTCTAACTGCAAGTCACTGGCATAGCCCAGTACCAATCTCTGGAATCGTTTCACTGCCTGATTGAGCGCCGGCAACGCCTGTACATCGCGCTCGATGCGCTCCCACTCGGGCAGGGGATAAAGCGTGAGACAAGGGGTCTGTGTATCAACTGTCAAAACAATGTGACCGTCGCCCAGCACCGACAGCAACTCTCGCTGACGCGAGGGCACCGCCATACGGCCCTTGGCATCCAGATTGATGTGCTGTACCCCACGAAACATAGCACTGCGCCCACAGACTTCCGCTTATCACCACAAAATGGACTTTTCACCCACTTTGCGCCACTTTTCCCCACTATACGCCTGGCCGGCGATGGTGGTCAACGACTTATATGGAAAAAAACGTGGATTTTCAGTGCCTTACAGGGTCTGATAAGGTGAGACATCTCGTCGAGCAGACATCTGGAAACCTGTGCCAAAACAGATTTTTAACTATAAATACAAGGTTTAACCTGAAGTGTTATATCAAAAAAGGTTAAAAACATTATTTTAAATCCAAAAGGATCTAAACGCGCGTCGGATTGCACCAATAAAGCGGGAAGGAAGCCCCCCAGATGGGGGGCATAGAGAGTTAGTCGATAAGCCGGGTTCTGTCGTGGACGATCATTCATCTGCGACGAACGTCACCGTTCGCCTGAAGCGACCTACCCGAATCCGCCGAGGGTCACGGCATCAGATTCCTATTTGGTCTTGCTCCGAGCGGGGTTTACCATCGCCACGGTTGTTACCAACCGCGCGGTGCGCTCTTACCGCACCTTTTCACCCTTACCTGCGAACAGGCGGTTTCCTTTCTGCTGCACTTTCCGTGGGCTCGCGCCCCCCAGGCGTTACCTGGCGCTCTGACCCGTTGGAGCCCGGACTTTCCTCTGCCGCGATGCGACAGCGATCGTCTGACCAACTCGGGCGCGAGCCTACCTAGATCAGCAAGGGCCTGCAAGCCTAGCTATCGTAACGTTGGTCCAACAACCATTGATAAAGTTGCCTCGCCGGAAGCCCTGTAATATCAGCCACCACCGCCGCCGCTCGGCGGGGCGGTAACTCATCAGCAAGACGCGCCAGTAGCCGGGACGTTTCGGGAGTCAATGTCACAGTAGCTGGATCAAAGCCGCGTACCAGGATCACCACCTCTCCACGCCGCTGATTTGCGTCGGACAGTACAAATTTGTGCAGCCCCGATAAAACGGCTCGATAGATTGTCTCGTGGGTTTTTGTCAGTTCACGGCAGAGCGCTGCCTCACGATCCCCCAACACTTGATACATCGCCTCCAGCGAGGCGGCGAGGCGACGCGGCGATTCAAAAAATATCAGGGTCCCCTCAATCGCCGTGAGCGCTTGCAGGCGATTCGCTCTCTGACCGGGCTTCGAGGGCAGGAACCCCTCGAAATAAAAACGATCTGTCGGCAAACCCGCCGCACTCAATGCGGTGATGGTCGCGCTCGCGCCGGGAATCGGCACAACGGGTATCCGCTCTTGGTGACAGGCCACGACCAGCTTGTAACCTGGATCCGAGACCAGCGGCGTACCCGCGTCAGAAATCAACGCAATAGTCTCTCCGGCACGTAATCGCTTCAGCATGCCCTCTAAATCTGAAGACTCGCTGTGATCGTGATAACTGATGAGGGGTGTCCGAATATCAAAATGGCGCATCAACTTCGAGGAGTGACGGGTATCTTCCGCGGCGATCAGATTGACACTGCGCAGAACATCGATGGCGCGCAGAGACATATCGTCCAGATGACCAATCGGGGTGGCGACAATATAAAGACTTGCTGGCAAGGGGCTCTCTCCGCCTTGGATCATCTGGGAAAACTTAGGGCTATACTGCCGTGATGACGACGATTGGTCACCCTCGAAAAGCGCCGCGACGGCTCTTCCAGCTTCTTTCTCTCAGCCCGCATTGGTTATGGGTGCTGGCAACATCCCTATTGCTCTTCGGCTGCGCCGGGCCGTCGGTTGAGCCCGACCGAGAGATACCTTTACTGGTGGTCGATGAAACACTGCCGCTCCCTGTCGAAGGAGAGCAGATGAACTTAAAAGCAATTGAGACAGTGACCCGCCTTGCCAAAACCGACTCTGTGTTGGCAGCACGCTACGAGCGCAACCAGTTAATGCTGGCCGACCTAGACGCATCGACACTCTTGTTTATTGACAGCGTGCTGGCCTGGTTTGCAGGAGACACCGACCTCGCCGATCAGCTACTGGCCAATCTTGCTAGGGACAACACCGCCGCACTGGATCTGGTGCTTCAGGAACGGGAGGCACGTCAGGCGCTGGCGGGGAACTGGCTGGCAGCGGCAGAAACACTCTTTCAACGAGCACACGCCCGCGCGGGGAACGGTCAAGATGAGGCGGTCAGCGATAGACTGTTTGGGTACTTACTCAGGCTAGACACGGCAACCCTTGCCGAAGCCAGCCGCGGAGCCCGCGACCCCAACTGGCGTCAATGGTTGCAAATGCAGGTTGTGTATCGCGAGGGCCCTGAAGCCCTCGCCGACTGGATCACCCGTCCGAATGCGCCACCACAACACCCGGCAATGCCGCGGCACGTGGAGCGCTGGGTGACATCAGAGACTGTCGACCACATCGCTCTGCTGCTGCCACTGGAGGGCAGACTGGCGGGCGCAGGAGAAGCTGTTTTAAGCGGCGCGATCGATCAGCTCTATACCCTCTTTCCTGACCCGAGAAACCGCCCGACTCTCACCACTCTGAATTCCACCCAGCCAGCCAGCGTCAAAGACCTTTACCATCAAGCCGTGGCGGATGGGGCCGATCTGATCATCGGACCTCTGATCAAGGAGGATGTCGCTTCGCTGGGGCAGTTGGCTCAAAGGACGGTGCCCGTTATTGCCCTTAACCAGACCGACTCGCTGGCTGGATCGTCAAATCGAAACTGGATGAGCCTCAGCCTCGCACCCGAGGACGAAGCGAGACAAATCGCCGACGTCGCTTTTGGACGAGCCTGTCGCCATGCCATCGTGGTAGGCATGAACAATGATCGTGGCGCACGACTGCTCTCGTCATTCACCGATCGCTGGACCCAGCATGGCGGTCGTATCCGAGGACAGCTCGTTGTTGATAACCCCGCCGACACCAACACGGAGATGGGTAAATTGCTCGGATCCGGCTCCAGTGATCAGCGCATTCGCGCTGTTGAACGCACCTTCGACCTGCCCGTCGACGCGCGAGGGCGTGGGCGCAGCGATTTCGAATGCATTTTTATGCTGGCGCCCGATGCTGCAACGGCGCGCGCCTGGCGTCCCCTCTTGGTATTTCATATGGCAGGCGATGTACCTGTCTACGCGACCTCAGCCATCAACGATGGTGTGGCCGATACCCGTAACCGCGACCTGAATGGCGTGGTGTTTGTAGAAACACCCGCCATGCTGCCACCGGAGATGACAGACCGACTGAGTCGCCTGCGGGCACTGGGGCGCGACGCACTAACCTTGGCACAACATTGGCAGCAAACCACCGAAACGGAGCAGTGGGTTGTTCGAGGTCAAACCGGCTTATTACGCAGGAAACAAGACGGATCAGTGGAGCGGGAATTGGAATTGGCTACATTTGATGCTGCTCGGATCAGCCCAGCAGCGCTACCCTAGGCGGATACAGTGCACTAGGAATGACAGTGAAGCCGATCGGCCAGTATTGGGAACAGCGGGCGGAACATTTTTTAATGCAGCATGGTCTTCAACTGATTACCCGTAATTTCAGCACCCCAGCTGGCGAGATCGACCTCATCATGCGCGACACCGATTGTGTGGCCTTTATCGAAGTGCGGTACCGCGGCAGCACTCGTTTTGGCAGTGCCATCCATAGTGTTACGGCGGCAAAGCAGCGCAAGCTCAAGCGCTGTGCCGCACTATTCGTCAACCGACAAACGGCGTGGTCACACCACCCTTGCCGCTTTGATGTGATCGCTTATGATGCGCCCAATGGTGACGTGGAACCCGTGTGGATTCGCGCTGCCTTTGACTAACCCAAAACCAGTGACTCTAACGGCATCGTGGACTTCTACCCCCTTATCTCTGACTTTTTCCAGCGGCACCTGGAGACAACCAGTCTGGCAATGGACGGCCTCGCTGAAGCTATTGGCGCGGCTGTAGAACAGGCTGCCGAGGCCATCCTCAATGAGCACAAGTTGTTCAGCATCGGATTGGGTGCGGACTGCGCCGGCGCCACCGCGCTGGCGAGCCTGCTCCACCGCGGGGTACTCAGGGAACGTCCCAGTCTGCCGGTTGTCGAACTGGCAGAGCACCACATCCAATCTGTAGAGACGGGCGTTAATTGGGCGGGGCAGCAGATTCAGGCGCTGGGACAACAGGGCGACGTGGCATTTATTTTTGCGGGCGCGTTAGGCGAGCCAGAAATTCAGCGACTGGCGGTCGCGCTGGAACAGCGGCAAGTAGGGGCGATCTGGGTGGGCAACCGGGGCCCAGGGCTCAGCATGACAGTGATCGATGAGGATGTTGAGACCCGGCTAACCTTGAACGGTGCGCTGGCAATCTGTCTGGCGCGACTGATCGACACCCATACATTTGGGCCAATGGGAGACTGAACCATGACCGAGATACGACAACGACGTGTGAGCCTATCGTTACTCTTAAGCCTCTTGTTAACGGGGCTATTAACCGGCTGCGGCTCGATCATGTCGAGTGCCGGCGCGGGGCCTATCGAGGAGGACCCCGGCGAACGGACCTTCGGGCAACAGATGACCGACGAAAGCATCGAAACCAAGGCCAAAGTCAATATCAATGCCGCCGACGAAGGCTACGATGATGCGCACCTGAGCATTGTATCTTTCAACGGCTTCGTGTTGCTCGCGGGACAAGTGCCCTCGGAAGCGCTCAAAGCGCTGGCAACCGACGTCGTGAGAAAAATTGAAGGCGTCCGGCGAATCTATAACGAATTAGAAGTCGGGCCTACAACCAGTATGGGCACCCGCAGCCACGACACCTGGATCACAACCCAGGTCAAGTCAAAGCTGCTTGCGAGCTCTGACACGCCCGGCATCCGGGTCAAGGTTGTCACGGAAAACAGCGTTGTCTATCTCATGGGTCTGATGACCGAGGAGGAGGCTGATCGCGTGTCGCTGGAAGCAGCGGAGGTCGGCAGTGCAGAGCGGGTTGTGCAGTTGTTTGAGCTGATTCCTGCGCCGGCTATTTGACGACTTTAAGGCTGGGCCTGCCGCGGCCTGCTGGCGGCTCTGGAGGGCCATCCGGTTCGTCAGCCGCGTCAAACACCATCCCCTGCCCGTTTTCTCGCGCGTAGATACCGAGAATCGCCCTGATAGGCACGACGATATCGGTTGCCACGCCGCCAAAACGGCCATTGAATTGAACCAAGTCATTCCCCATCTCCAAACCCACCACGGCGTTGGGGGAGATATTCAGCACGATCTGGCCGTCGGTCACATAGCTTTGGGGCACATCGACACCCTCGTGATCCACGTCGACCAGCAGATGGGGGGTGCAATCATTGTCTACGATCCACTCATAGATAGCGCGGATAATGTAGGGGCGGCTTGAGTTCAAGGGGGACCGGCCGCTTTAGGAGCGCATCTCCCGCTCTTGAATGGAGAGGCTTTCCTGAAACGCCTCCCGGTTGAACAGACGATCCATGTAATCGAGGAGTGGCTTTGATTGCTTGCTGGGCCGGATGTCCACGCCCAATGACGGCAATCGCCAGAGAATCGGCGCTACGCAGCAATCCACCAGAGAGAATTCTTCACTCATGAAAAATGGCTTCTCCATGAAGATCGGCGCCACTGCTACAAGACTCTCTTTAAGCTCCTTGACGGACTTCTTCACGACGTTATCACTGCGAGATGACTGTATGGCATCTACCAACGTCGCCCAGTCTTTCTCGATGCGATAGACAAAAAGACGACTTTCGGCACGCGCCACGGGATAAACGGGCAGCAACGGCGGGTGGGGGAAGCGTTCGTCAAGATATTCCATCATGACCTGCGACTCGTATAACACCAATTCACGATCTACCAATGTCGGCATGGTGTTATAGGGATTCAAGTCACCCAACTCGGCTGGAATTGCGCCCGACTCTGACTCAACCAGCTCTACGGTGACGCCCTTTTCGGCAAGCACCAACCGGACACGATGGCTGTAATGGCTGGTGTTATCCGAAAATAAGGTCATGGAGGATCGCTTCGATACGATCCCTGAAGCATCATCTGACATACAAATTCAACTGACCAAAATTGGGGGCGAAGTGTACCACTCAAACTGGGGCAGAGGTTGCCCCCAATTCGCCAGGACCTGTTTTTAGTGGATGTCTTTCCAGTATTCGCGGTTCAGCAACCACGCGAAAATAAAGAACACCACCAGAAACAGCAGGACGTATGTACCGATCCGCTGCCGGTCGGACTTGTAGGGCTCGGCGGTGTAGGCGAGGAAGTTGACGAGATCGTACATCGCACCGTCGAATTGCTCGGCAGACATGGCGCCAGCCGAGGCCACGTCCACGGTCACACACTGCTCGGCCTTTGCCGCCGCAGCGCCCGCCTCATCGGAGCAGGCCGCCAGGCCCTGCAGTTCCATCAAGACATGCGGCATACCGACGTTGGGGTAAACGCGGTTGTTGACGCCGTAAGGACGCAGGTCATCTTCATAAAACGCGCGCAGGTAGGTGTAAAGCCACTCTGGCTGCCTCGCCCTAGAGATGAGGGTTAGATCCGGCGGAGTTGCGCCAAACCAGATCTTGGCATCTCCCTTATCCATGCTGTTGGACATCAGCGAGCCCAACTTGATTTCGGGATCAAAAACCAGATTGGCTTTGTACAGATCTTCCGGGATACCAAGATCTCGGGCGACACGGTTGTGCCGAGAATACTGGAGCGAGTGGCAACCCATGCAGTAGCTGGCGTACAGCGCCGCACCGCGCTGCAGAGACGGCTTGTCTGTCGGGTCCGCTTCAAAGGCGTCACACGGGATCGTGCCGCAGTCATACGCCGACTCCGCACCCACCGCCTTCAGCGGCAAAAACGTCATGGCGCCGATGATGGCGAGGGTGGCGAGGCTCTGCCATATCGGCATTCCCCCATCCATCGTTACCCGCTCGGGTACCGGCTTAGTCCGGTCCAAACGCGACCACCAGGGCATTGCCAAAAAGAAGAAGAAATAGAAGATAGTGCAGATCTGGGCCAAAAAAGTTCTTTCAGGAGTCGGTGACTTGACACCCAGCACCCCAAGAATGATGAATGACACGATGAACAACAGCAGCATGATGCGGTTCAGGTTGCCGCGATAGCGCCAAGACTTCACCGGGTTGCGATCCAACCAGGGGAGCGCAAAGGGAACCACTACCGACGCCGCAAAGAACACAAAACCCCAGAATTTATCGGGTACTGCCCGCAGCACAGAGTAATAGGGAGTGAAGTACCACACGGGGGCGATGTGCTCCGGAGTCTTCAAGCCGTTCGCTTCTTCAAAGTTTGCAAACTCTAGGAAGAAACCGCCCATCTCGGGTGCAAAGAACAGTATCCCGCAGAAGAAGAACAGGAATACCGCAATGCCCTGCACGTCATGCACAGAGTAGTAAGGGTGAAACTTGATACCGTCTAGCGGCACGCCGTCGGGGCCCTTGTGCTTCTTGATCTCGACACCATCCGGGTTATTAGAGCCCACTTCGTGCAGTGCCAGAATGTGCAGCACGACCAGTGCCAACAGCACAATCGGTAGCGCCACGACGTGCAGTGCAAAAAACCGGTTCAACGTGATGCCCGACAGCAGGTAGTCGCCGCGAATCCAGGTCACAATGTCCTCCCCAACCACGGGGATAGCACCGAACAGCGAAATGATCACCTGAGCGCCCCAGTAGGACATTTGCCCCCAAGGCAACACATATCCTACGAATGCCTCGGCCATGAGCACGACAAAAATCAGCATGCCAAAGATCCAGATGAGCTCACGCGGCTTCTTATAGGAGCCATACATGAGCGCGCGCATCATGTGCAAATAGACCACGATAAAAAAGGCCGACGCGCCGGTGGAGTGCATGTAGCGCAGCAACCATCCATAGTCCACATCGCGCATGATGTATTCGACTGAAGCAAAAGCCTCTTCGGCTGACGGTGTGTAGCTCATCGTCAGCCAGATGCCTGTCAGCAGCTGGTTGACCAACACTAGCAGCGAAAACACGCCAAAGAAGTACCACAGGTTGAAGTTCTTGGGCGCGTAGTACTCGCCCATGTGCGTATCCCAGGTCCGCGTCAGCGGCAGCCGCGCGTCAATCCAGGACATCAGACCGGTCAGTGCTTTTTCCATCAGGCTGCCTCCGCGTCAACGCCAATCAATAGCACGCCGTCGCTCTCATAGGAATAAGGGGGAATTTCAAGGTTCGCTGACGCTGGTACGCCTTTGTATACGCGCCCGGCCAGGTCAAATTTGGAGCCGTGGCAGGGGCAAAAGAAGCCGCCCAACCACTCGTCGCCACCCATGTCTGCCGCGCCGACCTCAGGCCGAAATTTGGGAGCACAACCCAGGTGGGTACAGAGCCCTACCATCACGAGAAATTCTTCGTTGATGGCTCTTCCATCGCCCTCGATGTAATCGGGCTGCGCGGATGCCTC
>JADHQF010000043.1 GCA_016778085.1 Luminiphilus sp.
CTACCACAACATTTAGAACCCCTGCCGGCACGCCCGCCCGTTCGGCAAGCTCCGCCATGGCTAGCGCTGATAGGGGCGTTTCGGATGCCGGCTTGATCACAATGCTGCACCCTGCGGCGAGGGCTGGCGCGGCCTTGCGCGCAATCATGGCATTGGGGAAATTCCACGGTGTGATCGCGGCGACAACGCCTATCGGTTGCTTGATACACACGACCCGCTTATCGCTCGAGGGCGCCGGGATCACATCACCGTCAATACGCTTGGCTTGCTCGCCGAACCACTCCATGAAGGCGGCTCCGTAAGCGACCTCGCCCCGGCTCTCGGCCAGCGCTTTCCCCTGCTCGGTGGTCATAATGATGGCGAGGTCTTCCTGATGCGCCATCATGAGATCGAACCAGCGCCGCAAGACCTGCGCCCGCGCCTTAGCTGGCACCTCTCGCCATGACTGCATGGCATCGTGGGCCGCCGCAATGGCTTTGAGTGTGCCGGACGCGTCGGTCGTCGCAACCTCGGCGATGACCTCACCCGTAGCAGGGTTGGTCACTGCAAGCCGATGAGATGAATCGGGCATCCACTCACCGCCCACGTAGGAAGATGTTTTGAACAAGTCCGAATCAGATAAATCGATCGCCATCACTCTCACTCCAAATACCGTGGGGGGCTGCAACCATGCCGGGGTATGGATATCACGTCATGGGTCTAGCGGCGATTCACCATTGACGCGTGGTTGACCCACCCACAGCCGCGCATCGTGCATGAATACCTGCCCACGCACCATACCCATTTGGGTGATACCCATTTATACCCGCATATGGAGCGACGCTGCGCTCCAGGGAGTCGCGGCGTTGTCGGCGAACTGCCGAAGCTTATGGGCTCCAGTGAGGTGCCGTTAGGCGCCGCTTTCCATCAGTTGCCAAGATTGCGTCAGGGGAGTCCAGGGCAGCGCGATCCCATAGTTCGCACGTTACCTGTTTGTGCTTTTGGTCCAAACCCTCACAGTAGTTACTGTAGCGACACAGCAGCACCTCATTTCCACGACCGAGCCTCACTTTTTGAAACCAATCCGGGTCCGCTAGCGCCTGCCGAGCAAACCCCACCACGTCCGCTTTACCTTCAGCGAGCAACGCCTCCGCTTGATAAAAGCTGTGAATCCCGCCCGTCGAGATAATCGGGGTGCTCATCCCCGCAGAATGCACAGCTGCTCTAATCTCCGACACAGGCTCGCTATTTCGACCCCACGGACCTCGCTCATCAGAGAGATACGCCGGCATGCATTCATAACCACTTTGCCCGGTATACGGGTACGCCGCCCAGCCCACTTTAGGCTGCTTGGCATCATCAAACTTGCCGCCCCGGGACAAGCTCAGAAAATCCATGCCCGCGAGCGCAAATTCCTTGGCAAAAAAGCAGGCGTCATCGACATCGCTTCCCGTTGCGATAATTTCATCACTCAGGAATCGACAGCCGACCGCGTAATCTTCACCGACCTCCGCCCTCACAGCTTCATAAACCTCGAGCGGCAGTCGAACCCGATGCTCCCGGCTGCCGCCGTAGCCGTCGGACCGAGTATTGGTGGCAGACAGAAAAGACGCCATGGTGTAGGCATGAGCGTAATGCAACTCGACGCCGTCAAACCCTGCAGTTTGAGCTCTCCTCGCTGCCTGCGCGAATAGCACAGGCAAAGTAGCCGGCAAAGTCGAAACAGTCGGCAGATGGGTATCGGTAACGCGCTCACGATAGCCCTGCCGAAGCGATTCCAGCTCCCGCGGCGAGAGCACATCCTCCAATTCAGAATCACTGAGTGAAAGAAGTCGCTGCCTTACGGCCTGCTCATCTTGCTGCTTCATACCTAGCCGCTGCCGATGTGTCGCTGTCACCTCGAGGAAACGATTAAAAAAAGCCTCTGGCTGAGGCCGTCGCCGAATGGTGAGAAAATCAATGAGTTGAATGAGCAATCGAGTCCGACCACCGCTCGCCTCTCGGACGGCGTCTGTCAGCCGCCGTAACCCTGCGACATATCGTTCGTCTGAGATCCGCAGCAGCGGCCCACTGGGGATATCCCTGATGCCCGTTGCTTCAACCACAATCGCTCCGGGCATGCCTTCTGCGAACCGCGCATACCAATCGATCACGTCCTGGGTGACATCGCCCTCTTCGCTGGCACGCCATGGCACCATCGCAGGGACCCACGTGCGTTGCTCTAGGGACAGATTAGAGGAGGATAATGGCGAGTAAAGGCGGCTCCCAACCGCCTCTCCCTCGGTAGGCCAGCGCGCTACAGTGGTTTGATATTTAATTCTCTCAGGCGGCTTCCACACGATATCAGTCCTTAATCGCGCTCACGCCCGCCTTGATGTCTTTTAACATTGCCATCATGTGCTCATACTCGGCGTCACTGAGCTCACCCAAGCAGTCCACTATCCAGCCCTCATGGGCAGTTGCCATCTCAGCAAATCGTTTGTTACCTGCAGCAGTCAACGTGACGCAAAAAGCACGACGGTTGCCCGGGACAGGTTCCCGGCTAATCAGTCCCTCTTTCTCCAATTGAGTGGCAATACCGGATACGTTGCCGCCTGAGACCATCATCCGCTGAGACAGATCACCCATCGTCAGTCCCTGCGGCTCACGCGCCAGCTGAGCCATCAGATCGAATCTGGGTAGAGTGATGTCAAATTCGCTCCGCAGACGATTCCTGAGGTGCCGTTCAATCAAATTGGTGCACGTGAGCAGGCGTAGCCAAAGCCTAATGGCTTGGTGGTCATCGTGTTCAATGCGAGATTCATGGTCTAGGCTCAACTGAGCAATTGATGGATCCATTAGGCTTCACTCATCTTGGCGGGCGCCGGATAATGCGATATTTTAAACATAAAATGTTTCTTCTATACTAGCTCAATATTTTAGATATAAAACGTCTTAGGCGTCACGTCACCATGGAGAAAATGCAGTGAAAGTCATTTGTCTTGGAGGGGGCCCCGCCGGTTTGTACTTGGGAATTAGCCTCAAGCTCCGAAATCCTGAACACGAAGTTGAGGTATACGAGCGTAATAAACCAGACGACACCTTTGGCTGGGGAATCGTCTTTTCAGACCAGACCGTCGACAACATTACGGCTAACGACCCTATTAGCGCTCAACGCATTGTCGACGAGTTCATTCACTGGGACCTTATTGACTGCCATGTATCAGGGGCAGTGGAGCGTTCCGGCGGCCATGGCTTCATTGGACTGGGCCGAAAGCGCTTCTTGCAGCTTCTGCATGAGCGGGCGAGAGAGCTGGGCGTGGGACTGCATTTTGAGCAGGAGATTGACCTAGATGATATCGGCACCCGGTTTGCCGATGCCGACGTGATTGTTGCCAGCGATGGCCTCAACTCAAGAATCCGAAATACTTATCTCGACGAATTTGGCTGCACGATCGAGACGCGCCCAAACAAGTTCGTATGGCTAGGCACGCACCAAACGTTTCGTGATGCCTTTACCTTCATCTTCGAGCGAACGGATCATGGCTGGATCTGGGCGCATGCTTACCAGTTCGACGACAACACCTCGACTTTCATTGTCGAGACGACCCCTGAGGTCTATGACGCACTGGGATTCGAATCGATGTCGCATGAGGAGAGCGCCGAAACCTGCCGGCGCATTTTTGAGGACTACCTGGATGGCCACACACTGCTGACCAATTCCGCTCACATCAGAGGCTCAGCGTGGATCAACTTTCCCGCCGTGTATTGCGACAACTGGATTAAAGATGATCGCATCGTGTTAATCGGCGATGCCGCCCACACTGCGCATTTCTCTATCGGCTCCGGGACAAAATTGGGCCTCGAAGACGCCATCTCCCTTGCGCGGCACCTCGACAGCGGAGAAGCCATTCCTACGGCGCTTATGCAGTATCAGGAAGAGCGCAAAATCGACGTGCTACGCCTTCAAAATAGCGCACGTAACGCCATGATTTGGTTCGAGAATGTGCCCCGATACATCGAGGCGTTTGACCTCAAGCAGTTCAACTACTCCATGCTTACCCGCAGCCAGCGCGTGAGTCATGAGAATCTGCGCTTGCGCGACAAAGCGTGGCTGGACACTATGGAGACACACTTGGCACAACGCTATCTCGGCCCCGCCGCCAATGACCCCGTGCCGCCGATGTTTCTTCCTTTCTCGCTGCGCGAGATGACCTTGAACAACCGCGTGTGCGTGTCGCCCATGTGCATGTACAGCGCGACCGATGGCCTTCCCGATGACTGGCACCTGGTGCACTACGGCGGTCTGGCCAAAGGCGGCGCCGCACTGGTCTACACGGAAATGACCAACGTCAGTGCAGAAGGCCGCATTACGCCCGGGTGCACCGGCATTTGGAGCGATGCCCATACCGATGCCTGGCGCCGCATCACCGATTTCGTTCATCAGCACACTCAAGCCAAGATGGCTATCCAGATCGGCCATGCAGGCCCTAAAGGCTCGACCCTTGAGCCGTGGAAGTGGGACCCGAAAATTCTTGACGAGCCTCTCCCAGAAGCCGAGCAATGGCCGCTCCTCTCAGCCAGTGCAATTCCCTTTGACACATACAGTCCCGTGCCCCGCGCCATGACAAGCGAGGACATGGACACCGTGCTAGCACAGCACGTGGACGCGGTGAAACGCGCTGATGCGGCGGGTTTCGACATGATTGAGATGCATGCCGCTCACGGCTATCTACTCTCCTCGTTCGTGACGCCCATTCTGAATCAGCGTGATGATGAATATGGCGGCTCTTTGGAGAACCGACTACGCTATCCCTTGGAAGTCTGCCGCGCGATGCGAGCCGCATGGCCTGAACACAAGCCCATGTCCGTGCGCATTTCAGCGCACGACTGGATGGGTGAGTCTGGAGTGACCGAGGACGAGGCCGCCGCGATTGCCGAGGCCTTTATGGAAGCCGGCGCAGACATTATCAATGTGTCCACCGGACAAACGAGCCACGCCGCTCAGCCGCAGCCGGGACGCATGTTTCAGACTCCGCTGTCGGATATCATCCGGAACGACGGCCATATCCCGACCATCGCGGTGGGTAACATCTACGAGACAGACCATGTGAATAGCATCATCGCCGCCGGACGCGCTGATCTGGTCTGCCTCGCCCGACCCCATTTGGCGGACCCGAACTGGACGCTTCATGCCGCAGCAGAGCTCGGCTATCAAGGCCCTGGAGCGTCCGAACAACACCAGTATTTTCTTGGATACCGTCAGGCTCACACTCTGGCTGATCGCGAGCGCGAGGCCGCCTCATGAGCCGGCATGCCCTGATCACCGGCGCGGGCACGGGCATTGGCGAAGCCATTAGCCGACAACTCCATCATAAGGGCCATGCCGTCACGCTGGTAGGACGGCGCAGCGAACCCCTCGAGGCGCTATCGCAAGCGCTTGGCAGACAGAGTTTTGCCGTCAGCGGAGATGTGACGGACAGAGGCGAGATTGAATCGGCCTTCAAAGCCGCAAAAGCTCAATTTGGCGATATCGAAATTCTGGTGAACTGCGCGGGTATGGCACCGACTGCCCCCTTTCACCGCATTGACTTCGCTGATTGGCAACGCACTATGGACGTCAACGTCAATGGTGTTTTCCATTGCACGCAGCTTGCGCTTGAGAGCATGCTGGAAAACGGCTGGGGTCGAGTGGTTAACATTGCTAGCGTCGCGTCACTGAAAGGATTTCCTTACGTGAGCGGCTATTGCGCATCGAAACATGCCGTGTTGGGGATGACCCGGGCCCTCGCTCTGGAGGTTGCGACCCAGGGCATCACCGTTAACGCGGTCTGCCCCGGCTACGTGGATACTGATATCGTCAGAAACGCGATCGCAGGCATCGTCAGCAAAACGGGCCGGACGGAAGCAGAGGCCATGCGCCACTTCACCGAGAGCAACCCGCAAGGCCGCCTGGTGGAAGTGACCGAGGTCGCCAGCGCCGTGAGCTGGCTCTGCAGTGAGGCAGCTGCCAGCGTGACCGGGCAGGCGGTCTCAATCGATGGCGGCGGCACCGCCTAATACGGAGAGACACCATGGACACCACTTCTCTGGCCAATTACAACGCGACCCATTTTCTCTGGGAGTGTACCGACGGGGTTGCCACCATTACGCTCAATCGCCCGGACCGCAAAAACCCACTGACCTTTGAGTCCTATGCGGAACTCAGAGACCTGTTTCGCGGACTGGTTTATGCAGAGGATATCGATGTCGTGGTCATCACGGGTGCCGGTGGCAATTTTTGCTCCGGTGGCGATGTCCACGAGATTATCGGTCCCTTGACAAAGATGAACATGAAAGAGCTCATGGCCTTTACCCGCATGACAGGTGACCTGGTAAAGGCGATGCGGGCCTGCCGCCAGCCCGTCATCAGTGCGGTCGAAGGCATCTGCGCCGGCGCCGGCGCAATCATTGCGATGGCGAGTGACCTCCGCTTCGCGAGCGAGGGCGCCAAGGTGGCATTCTTATTTAATCGGGTCGGTCTCGCCGGGTGTGACATGGGGGCGTGCTCAATATTGCCCCGCATTATTGGACAGGGACGCGCCAGCGAGCTCCTCTATTTTGGCCGCTCAATGAGCGGAGAAGAAGGCGAGCGCTGGGGCTTTTTTAACGGCCTGAGCAACGATCCACTCGGTGATGCGCAGGCGGCTGCCGCACGGATTAAAGCAGGCCCTACCTTTGCCAACGGCATCACCAAGACACAATTGCATCAGCAGTGGAACATGTCCGTCGATCAAGCCATTGAGTGTGAAGCGCAGGCTCAGGCAATTTGTATGCAAACTGAGGATTTTCGGCGGGCATACAATGCCTTTGTCGACAAACAACAGCCCGTTTTCGAGGGCAACTGACGCGATGACTTTCCGCTGGGGGATAACAGTATGAGCGACCAGAGCTTCTTGGACTGGCCCTTTTTTAATGGAGAGCATAGGGAACTCGCCGCGCGCCTTGACCAATGGGCGTATGACCACCTTCCCACCGTCACGGCCAATGAACACCATGATTTGGACAGCACCTGCAAAGCGATCGTCAAAGCCCTTGGCGAAGCAGGTTTCACAACCTATGCAGTGCCCGCGAGCGCAGGCGGGCACCATGACAAGCTGGACGTGAGAAGCCTCTGTCTAATCCGGGAAACGCTGGCGCGCCATAACGCGCTCTCTGATTTCGCTTTTGCGATGCAGGGACTGGGTAGCGGCCCGGTTTCGCTATTTGGCAGCGAAGCGCAGCAAGCTGGCTACTTGAATGCAGTGGCAGCCGGAGACAAGATCGCGGCGTTCGCGCTGTCGGAACCGGACGCTGGCTCTGATGTTGCGGGCATGTCCTGCCGCGCCCAGCGAGACGGTGATGACTGGATTATAAACGGTACCAAGACCTGGATATCCAACGCCGGCATCGCCGACTTCTACACGGTTTTTGCCCGGACTGACGACATGGGTGGTGCAAAAGGCATCAGCTGTTTCATTGTCGAAGCCGGGGCCCCAGGGTTTGAGGTGACTGAGCGCATAGACCTGGTCGCGCCGCACCCTCTCGGCACGTTGACCTTCACGGACTGCCGCATTCCTGCCGCCCAACTGGTGGGCACTGAGGGCAAAGGTTTCGCAATCGCCATGGCGACATTGGATGTCTTTCGCTCCACCGTCGCCGCAGCCGCACTCGGTATGGCGCGGCGTGCGCTGGATGAAACGCTTGATTACACAGCAGAGCGCAATATCTACGGTGGCACGCTGGGAGAACTACAGCTGGTTCAAAGCAAAATTGGCGAAATGGCGCTCGGCGTCGACAGTAGTGCGCTGATGATTTACCGCGCGGCCTGGACCAAGGACTGCGCCGCGGAGCGGGTCACCCGCGAGGCGGCGATGGCCAAGTACCACGCCACCGAAACCGCACAACAAGTCATTGATGCTGCAGTGCAACTGCATGGTGGCAAAGGCGTCACCAAGGGCTACATTGTCGAGGCTTTGTATCGGGATATTCGCGCGCTCCGGATTTATGAGGGCGCCAGCGAAGTTCAGACCACTATCATTGCGAGGCAGACCATCGCCAACCACGCCTAGCAGCGTGTTTCGCAAGACAAGGGTGGTCGAATCCCGAATATGACTTCGGGTTAGAATGGCGACACCTCGGCATTACAGAGCGTTATTTTGGCTACCCCCTCCCCCAGCGACCACTTGGAAAGCAAGAGCATCGAGCTGGATCAAAGCGCCATTGTGGCCTTCGCTTCACGGTTTGATCCTCAGCCTTATCATTTGGATGCCGATGCGGCAGATCAATCTATATTCGGGGGCCTGTGCGCAAGCGGCTGGCATATCGCTGCTTTGGCGACACGACTCGTCATAGAGACTCTGGTAGACAACGGCCTGCCCTTTTTGGAAATGACTGCAATCAGTCGGTTGAAATGGAGCCGTCCCATATTTGTGAACGAACATATCAGCGTTCGCGTCACACTGGGCTCATCAGATGAAGAAAGCCCTATCGCCAATACCCGCTGCCAAACTCTAGAAATCGAAGTTTGCAACGGCAACGGCGCGGTTGTGGCAACGATGACCGCAAACGCGGCCATCGCCATTGATGCGGCACTGGCAGCGTCGACATGACCGACCTATATCTCAGAGACCGATGGTTCGAAGATCTGCCGGTAGGCGAGTTTCATGTCTTTGGCTCGCATACCTTCAGCGAGCTGGAAATTGTTGAATTCGCTGAAACATTTGACCCAAGGCCAGAGTCGACCGACCCTGATCAGGCTCGACTCAACCACCGGCAAGGATTGATCGCCAGTCCGTGGCTGGTGACGGCTATGTGGATGCGCAAAATGGTCGACTATATGGAGATTTATGCGCAAGGCGTTAACGACGGCCGCCGAAATGGCGCAGGCGTTGCCATCAGCGACCTCCAATGGCTAGAGCCCGTGCGGCCCGGACATACGCTCACCTATACCTACGAAATTATTGCCAAGCCAGACCGAGTGATCCGGGAAAAATGGGGCTTGATTCGATCCCGTAACGAAGCATTTAACCAGTACGGAAATAAAGTGATGCAATTCGAGATCGACATTCTTGCAGAGCGTCGGCCCCAAGAGTCAGACGATCCCCAGCAGCAATAAACCGGCGATTGTCGCGGCGAGGAAGAGAGTCTCTCCTCCCAGCAAGATAAGCGGTCGCCAGCCAATCGCGGCAACCTCGCGCAATGAAGTCCTAACACCAAGTGCCGTCACCGCCAAAAGCAGTAGCGCGGTGGCGAGGTGAGACAGTCCCTCAGTCAGCGTCTCGGGCAGCAGCACGGTATTGTTCAGCGCGAATAGTGCGATAAAGCCGAGCAAGAAAATGGGGAAAGATAGCGGGGAAGACTGGCGTGCCTCTGGTGCGCGCACAGATTTACGGCATACGAATGCAATCGCCATCACAATCGGAACCAGCATCGCCACGCGCAACAGCTTCACAAAGGTGGCGAGGTCACCGGTCTCGGGAGAAACGCTATAACCTGCCCCCACGACCTGAGCGACATCATGAATGGTAGCTCCGATAAAAAAGCCCATGTCTCTTGAGCTGAAATTAAGGAAGTCACCGGCGATGGGATAGAACACCATAGCAGCAGTGCTCAAAGTGGTCACTCCGATAACGGTGAACAAGGTGAGCCGTTGTTTCGCCTCCGAATCCGGGAGTGCCGCGCTGATGGCCATCGCTGCTGAGGCACCACAGATGCCCACCGCACCTCCGGTCAACAAACCGAGATCTCTCCCACAACCGAGCAAACGTGACCACAACACCCCAAAAGCTACTGTCATAGCAACTGCAGCGCAGACGGCTATCACCGCCGGCCAGCCCAACAGGGCAACATCCCCAATGCTCAACCTGAGCCCCAGCAACGCCACCCCGAACCTAAGGCAGGGGCCCGATGCCCAAACCAGACCTGTCGCAAAGCGATCGGACTCACTGAGAAAATGACACGACAGGCCCAGCAACAGCCCCATCAACATGGCTGGCGCACCATATCGATATGAAATGGCATAGGCCGTCACGGAGAGAGCAACGCTGAGAGCGACACCGGCCGCAATACCCTTGAGCCGGAATGGCTCATCCAGACTCAAGCGGGTTCCGGACTGGAGGAGACCGCGCGACCCGGCTCGAAGTTTGATTCTGGCTCCATGGCGGCTATTTGAAGCGCTGTGATCGCAGACGAGTCGCTGTCAGGCGAATGCTCAACATAATCCAAGATCTGCATCAGCCGCGATGTCGTGCGATAACGGGTCTCGCCGTAACCCTTCACCATCCCGCCGAGCGCCGCAATCGCCATAGCCATGTCATGTTCGTCGGCAGACAGCACAGCGTCATACCATCGGTCGATCATTTTTCGCTCATGCGCATAGCCGAACGTAGACCGCCGAAAGCGACGAACGCTCGCTAAACCGCGCAACAGTACTTGCATGCTGACACGGTCCGTTCTCAACGTTCTAGGCCCAAGGAGTCGACTCAACCAGCGCTTTGCAGTCTGTGACTTCAGCAACGCCGACCCCCAACTCACGGGAAGCAAAGCTGCCACCTCCTCAATCCGCGGGTGAAAAAATTCAGCCACTTTGACGGGCTGACCGGCGGCAGCTTTGACCTCCGATCGAATCATGGACTCTCTGTCAGGGCGCACCTTAAGTTGCGCAACGCGCGGTATGTCCTCAAATGCCATCCAGAGCGCAAGGTGTCGCCCGGCCTCGTGAGCGAGAGAGCAGCTTTCTCGATCCAAGTCACGATCTATTAGCGCTGACACACGGCTCAACCATTCTTCCGCGTACGCCTCGTCTTGATAATCGATCAGTCTGTTCACGCTGTGGTAGGCCATTTCCTGCAGTCCCGCTGGCAAATCCGCTATGCGCGGCAACCAGCGCTCGCCGAGGGCGTTACTCGCTACTGGCAGCGAGAAGGCCTTTATGTCAGGAGGCACATACTCGCCGACACCGCCAGACTGGGCCTGGCGAAAACTCTCGTCAAAGGCTGAGAGATTAGCCCCTGCACTGCCGCCGGATGAGAGCAGATCTCGGAAGCAGCTCTGCTCAAACGGTAGCGCGCCACTGCCCGCGATCGCGCCCAGCAGCGCTGCCGAGATAACAGTGCCGTGCCGCTGAACAATTTCTGACATATCGAAATGAATGAAGGCTCTGCCATAGCGCTCACCCATCTCGAGGATGAGATCTCTGTCTACCGATCCATCGCCAGTTGCACTTTTTTCTGTAATACCGAAAACCCGATGATCAGACGCAATCAGCACGCTTTTATCGGGGGAAATAAAACCACGACTGATCATTCTCCCCGCCTCGGCAATTTCCGAAGCCACCGCTATATCGATATCTCCCTGAGCAGGGAACAGTGACATCACGGGAGGAGGCATATCGCTTTGTCGGGGCATAAATTCGAGGTAATAAATCGTGGCGCCGGTCCGCTGTGCCACACCTGCAAGCGAAGTGCTCTGACACCACCAGCCACTTTGCTCCGCCGCCATGATGAGCCAGTTGGTGAGTACACCACCGCCCTCGCCACCGAGGGCAGCGATCACCATGTTGATGGTCCCATCGTTTCGGGACATCAGAACTGCCGTTTCGCCATACGCTTCCGATCGCGAACTCGCCACCACTCGCGAACGCGAACCCGGGTCGCATTGAGCATTCGATCCCACGCGGTGGGATTGTCAACAAGCTCCACGCGGGAGAACGAGGGGCAAAGCACCGCAGAGTGAGCATTGGTGCCGCAGACGCCGCAACCGACACAGCTGTTGTCAACGTAGGACACGGGATCCGAGCGCAGAGGGTCGGGATTCTCCCGGATAGTCAAAGAGGGGCACCCCGACAGTCGGATACAGCCGTGATCGCCAGTGCACGTCTCCGGGTCAATATAAAAGCGGGCGCGCTCCACGCGCCGGCCTTCAGATACTGCCTGCCGGATAAGCGGCTTGACCCGGCGCTGACGGTTCAACATGCATTCGCCTTCCGCCACCACCACCTTAAGCCCGGGAGCATCGGTCGTCAGGGCCGAGCGCAAGGTCTCCTTCATTGCGGCTATGTTGTAGGTGCTTACGGTCCGAATCCATTTCACCCCGGCGCCACGGCAGGCATCCTCGATAGTCTGCCAGCTATCACGTTTAGGTTGACTGGAATCCAGGGTAGTAGCGATGAGATTGGGCTCTACCAATGATGGAATGTCCTGCCCACCGGTAGCAGCCGAGTAGCCGTTGTCGATCACAATCAGTAGGCCGTCATGTTCATTGAACACCGCACTGGTCACGCCGCTCGTCAGGCCGTTGTGCCAGAAACCACCGTCCCCCATGATGCTGATCGCCTTGTGTGGCAGCGCGTGGCGCATCCCCGAAGAGCTCGCCAATGAGAGGCCATAGCCCATGATGGTATTACCCAGATTAAAGGGCGCAGCGGTGGCAAAAGAATGACAGCCAATATCTGAGGAAATGTGAAAAGGCCCCATCTCTTCTTGTAGCTGTTTGATAGCAGAGAACAGCGGACGTTCGGGGCACCCCGTGCACAAACCGGCGGGTCGAGGCGGCAATTCTGCCATCAGTCGACTGATATCCTCATCTGACACCGGCGTCTCGGTGCCCAGCACCACCTCCAACGACAGCTTCAAAGGAATGTCTTCCCGCGATGCCTCGCTAATAAACCGGGTAATACCCTCCAGCATGACCTGGCCCGTGTACTCCCCGGCCATGGGCATGATGTCCTTGCCATAGACACGCGTTTGCACGTCCTGCCGGCGCAAAACCGTCTGAATACCTTGCTCGATGTACTCCGGCTGTCCCTCCTCCAGAACCAGAACCTGCTCTTTACTGGCGCAAAATTGGACGAGTTCATTCGGAATCAGTGGGTAGGCAACATTCAGGCAGTAAATCGGGATATCGGTCTCGCCGTATACGTCGGCCAGTCCCTGCCGCTGCAAGGCGCGAATCACCGTATTGTAGGAGCCACCGCAGGTGATAATCCCGACCGAATCATATCGCCCAGGGAAAATCTCATTGAGCGCATGCTCCTCGATAAAGCGAATGGCCGCCGGCAGCCGTTCAGCGATTTTTTCTCGCTCCTGCTGATACACAAAGGGCGGCAGAATAATTTTCTCTGGCTCGCGATTCGGGGTTACGGGAGCCTGACTATGGTACTCGGGGGCCACATTATCCCGAGCAATAAACTCACCCGTAACGTGACAACCACGGATACGCATCATGTAAAAAATCGGCGTATTCGAGGCTTCAGACAGCTCGAAGCCCTTTCCCACCATGTCGACAATACTGGGCAAATTGGGTCGCGGATCCAGGAGCCACATCTGCGCTTTCATGGCGAACGCATAGCTGCGCTCCTGCATGATGCTTGAGCCCTCACCGTAATCCTCACCCACGATCACCATGGCACCACCGGTCACCCCGGAGGAGGCAAGATTTGACAGCGCATCAGACGCAACGTTGGTGCCCACTGTCGACTTCCAAGTCACGGCGCCGCGCAACGGATAGTTAATAGACGCCGACAGCATCGCAGCCGCAGTGGCTTCGGAGCCGTTCGCTTCGAAGTGGACGCCTAAATCGCCGAGGATATCCTGTGCATCGTTGAGCACATCCATCAAGTGCGATATCGGAGATCCCTGATAACCGCCCACATAGGAAACGCCGGACTGAAGCAGTGCCTTGGTGATGGCGAGAATACCCTCACCCTTAAACACCTCACCTTCCCCGGCGCGGAGCTTTTTGACTTCCTCAGTGAAGGATCGTTCAGCCAACGGACGAGTCCCGCATTAGCCCTGTGGGACCAGCGCGATGACGCGACACGGACTGCCAGATCCCTGCTCAATTTTCAGGGGCGCTGCGATCAGGATAGCACCGGTTGTAGGGAGCTGATCGAGGTTGCGGAGACTCGCCAACCCACATTTATTGGCGCCGTGCATCAGGTTATGGCAGGGAAACATGGGGTCCTGACCTGCCGCCTGCCCGGCATCCGTACCCACAGTCTCGACCCCCACCCCAATGATATTTCGCTCTTGGGCTAAGAAAGCCACCGTTTCGGGATCCCAGCCAGGCGTATGGCCGCCAGTCTCATCTTTATTGAGGTAAGCCTCTTTAGATCCTTTTTTTGACCAATCGGTCCGGTATAGCACCCAAGCGCCGTCAGGAATTGTTCCGTTTTCCGACTCCCAAGATTTCAAGAAATCGAGCGACATTAAAAAATCGGGGTCATTATCCGCCTCGGCAACAGCATCGATGACCACTGCAGGTCCGATAAACCGCTCCGGAGGTAGCGTGTCGGTAGCGTTATCCGGCAGATCCTGCCCCGTTACCCAATGCACCGGTGCGTCGAAATGTGTGCCGGTGTGCTCACCACACTTGATATTGTTCCAATACCAGGCAGGTCCACGGTCGTCGTAACGAGAGATCTCCTCTTTCGAAAACGGCCAGGACTTGCCCCAACCGAATTCTTCAGGCAACTCCAGAATAGGCGTATCGGGTGAGAGGGTCACACTCAGGTCCACCACCTTGACCGCACCGCTGGCCAGCCCCACCGCCAAATCCATCAACACCGCATTTGTCATCTGTCTTCTCCTCATTGTTGGCCAGCCTCAAACCCCTTTGTAGCGGTTGCGCCCCTGTTACGCCATGTTTTCGCCATCTAGTTAATATTTTAAGTGTAAAATATAATGCGTTTACCGTCATTACAAAC
>JADHQF010000044.1 GCA_016778085.1 Luminiphilus sp.
CCAGAGCCCTTTATTGAGCAGGAAAAGCACACCACGTTGAAACCCGTCTGGGATCTGTGGCGCTCAGTAACGCAGGATTTCTTTGGCACGGCCAGCTTCGGCGTTGTGGCAACAGATACCTACACCCGGGGACTGCGACATTTCCTCGAGGGCGAATTGGGTCTTCCCTGTGCCTTCCACTTCTCGCGTGAAGCTGGGGTGAAGCCCGACAACCAGAAAGTCCGAGACGCAATCCATCAGTCGGGCGCGCTGCTGGTCTTCGGCGGCTACAACGAGCGCATGTATGTCAACGAGGCGGGCAACAAGAGCGTTTACATTCCCGCTTCACTGCCCGGCACGATTATCCGGCGACACACCGGTACACCTTTTATGGGCTATGCGGGCACCTGCTATCTGGTGCAGGAAGTGTGCAACGCCCTCTTCGATGCCCTCTTTAATGTACTGCCGCTCGGCACTGATCTCGACAAGGTCGAGGCCACGCCCGCGCGCGCAGCAGAGACGTTGGCGTGGGCGGATACCGCGCAGAACGGTCTCGATCGCATTGTTGCGGCACAACCCATTCTGGTCCGCATTTCCGCAGCCAAGCGGCTGCGTGATGCCGCAGAGCAAGTGGCCCGGGCGGCGGGAGTCGCCACAGTAGAAATTGAGCATGTTCAGCACGCAAGCGAAAGCCTGCAATTTGGAGATGCAGCATGAATAAGAGCACGACTTCGACAGTGACAGAAACACCCTTTGGGGGGGGACGACTCATGGCAACACATAACAAAACAAGCGATTGGCCACACAGTATCTGGGACCAAATGCAATTCCGGATGCTGTTTGTGATGGTTTTCACGTGGTTCCTGTTCGCGGCAGTACTGAAGTCACTCACTTTGCAACGGGGCGGCAGCACGGAGAGCTGCTGGCAGGAGGCGCGGCGCTCGGCATACAGCCTGACGCCCTACGCCTTTATGAAGATTTAATCCACGCGACCCTGGCAGGACGCACGGGTCGCGCGGGAGTTGTTTGAAAACTGGCGCTTGCGCCATAAAGGGAGAGTCATGTCATGTCGATGCTGACGTTTGAAAAGAAGTATCGCGTCCGGGGAGGGACTCTACTCGGAGGTGATCTATTCGATTTTTGGATCGGTCCCTTCTGGGTTGGCTTCTTTGGCGTAACCACGCTGTTTTTTGCCAGTCTGGGTACAGGACTGCTGGTCTACGGAGCGGCCATGGGCCCGACGTGGAACATCTGGCAAATCAACATTGCGCCACCGGATTTGTCCTACGGACTGGGCCTCGCGCCGCTGATGGAGGGAGGTCTGTGGCAAATCATTACCATCTGCGCCACGCTCGCCTTTGCGTCCTGGGCGATGCGTCAGGTGGAAATCTCGCGAAAACTGGGCATGGGTCTGCACATCCCATTTGCCTTCAGCTTCGCGATCCTCGCGTATGTCACGCTGGTTATCGTAAGGCCCGTGTTACTCGGTGCGTGGGGTCACGGGTTCCCCTACGGCATTCTCAGCCACCTCGACTGGGTCTCCAACGTGGGCTACCAGTTCCTGCACTTCCACTACAACCCGGCGCACATGATTGCGGTGACGTTCTTCTTCACCACAGCAATGGCGCTGTCCATGCATGGATCACTGATTCTGATGGCAACTGACCCCCGCGAGGGTGAGACCGTCAAGACCGGTGAACATGAAAACACGTTCTTCCGCGACGACATCGGTTACTCCATCGGCGCCCTGGGCATCCACCGCCTCGGCGTTTTCGTTGCCATCTCGGCAGCCTTCTGGAGTGCGGTGTGTATCGTCATCAGCGGACCGTTCTGGACCCGTGGCTGGCCCGAATGGTGGAACTGGTGGCTTGAGCTGCCGGTTTGGTACTAAGGAGGGAACTGCGTCATGAGAGAGTATCAAAACATATTCACGCAGGTGCAGGTCTCTGCCCCTGATTACCCCGGGGTTCCCATTGGCGATGCAGAGCGCAATCGCACAAAGGGGATCGTTCACAATCACTTGCTGGGCAAGCTTGGCGATGCACAACTAGGCCCCATCTATCTGGGCACACTCGGTGTCTTCTCCCTGATTACCGGGTTGCTGGCCTTTCTGATCATTGGCATGAACATGCTCGCCTCGGTGAACTGGGACCCTGTCCAGTTTGTGCGGCAGTTGTTTTGGCTGTCTCTGGACCCTCCCGGACCCGAGTACGGCTTGTCGATTCCGCCACTGAACGATGGCGGTTGGTGGTTGATCGTCGGTGCCCTACTTACCACGTCGATCATGTTGTGGTGGGCGCGTACTTTCCAGATCTCGCGCAACCTCGGCATGAGCAACTACCTGGCGTGGGCGTTCGGTGCAGCGATATCGCTCTATCTGGTACTGGGCTTTATTCGCCCCATCTTGATGGGCTCCTGGAATGAGGCGGTGCCCTTCGGCATCTTCCCTCACCTGGATTGGACCGCGGCGTTCTCGTTGCGCTACGGCAACCTGTTCTACAACCCATTCCACATGCTCTCCATCGCGTTCCTGTACGGCTCCGCTGTGCTGTTTGCGATGCATGGCGCAACGATTCTTGCAACCAGCCGCTACGGCGCTGATCGGGAGATCGATCAGATCACCGATCGCGGTACCGCAGCTGAGCGCGGCGCGCTGTTCTGGAGATGGTGCATGGGCTTCAACGCATCCATGGAATCTATCCACCGATGGGCATGGTGGTTTGCCGTACTGACCGTCATCACGGGCGCAATCGGCATTCTGCTCACCGGCACCGTTGTAGAGAACTGGTACCTCTGGGGTATGAAGCACGGCATCGTGCCGCCCTACCCACCGCTTGAGGCGACGCCAGTGCTTGACCCAATGATGGAGGGTGCACAATGAAAATCATCAATATGAATTGGTTCGCCAGCGCCGCAGTGCTGGGCGCAGCGCTGTTGAGTGGTTGCGACATACCGCCCCAGGAGACCGTGCAGCGAGGATATCGCGGTACTGGGATGGAGGCGGTTTACAGTCCCGAAGTGCTGCAGGCGCTGGTTGATGCCAATCAAGTACCAGCAGCAATCCCTGCCGTCAGCTCAGAGGGCCCGAGAGCAGCCGATGTCTACGAGAACGTGCAGGTCCTGGGTGACTTGTCAGTGGCCGAATTCACCCGCCTGATGGCATCCATTACGCAATGGGTCTCTCCCGAGCAGGGCTGCAACTACTGCCACGTCGCCGGCGAGGGATTCGCCGCTGACACGCTATACACCAAGAAGGTATCGCGGGTCATGATTCAGATGACCCAAAACGCCAATCAAAACTGGGGCGCTCACGTTGGCGGTGCCGGGGTCAATTGCTACACCTGTCACCGCGGCAATAACGTGCCCCAATACGTGTGGAATATTGGCGTCCCGCCACGGCATGCGTCGGGCATGGTGCACCAGATGCAGAACGTCGCGCACCAGGAGTCCAACGCCTATGCATCTCTTCCTTTTGACCCCTTCACGCGCTATCTGCTCGAGGACAACGCGGCTCGGGTCGCTGGTGATACTCCATTGCCCACCGGACACGAGGCATCGATCGAGAGCACCGAGTACGTTTACAGCCTAATGATGCACTACTCCGATGCGCTGGGCGTGAACTGCACGCACTGCCATAACACCCGCGCGTTTGCTGCCTGGGATCAGAGCAACTCCGAGCGGGTTAAGGCGTGGCACGGTCAGCAAATGGTGAAGGAGATGAACAACGCGTACATCAACCCGACTAACCAGTGGCTGCCTGCCTATCGCCAAGGGGCACTGGGTGACGCCCAGAAGGTCAACTGCGCAACGTGTCACCAGGGTGCTTATCAACCCCTGTTGGGCGCCAACATGATTGCCGACTATCCCAGCCTGAGTCGATTGGCTCCTGCTGCGGAGCCTGCCGAGGCGATGGGTGAGGGCATGGAAATGGAGAGCGCCAACCTCGACAACGGCTCGATGTCGGGAGAAGCGCACTAGGTATAAACGGGGCGGCACTGCCGCCCTACTCTGCCAGCTCGATGGGCAGAACAGTTCTGAGTCAGGTCGATTTTTGGCCCGATGAAGAAGGATGAATACGACACTCGCGAGTGAAGTTTTGATCCAAAAGGCGTCGCCTGAAAACACCTCGGTGTGATCGAGCGGCAAATGTAAGAAACAAACGTACATGGGAGGTATTAACCATGAGTAGTTTGTCTGAAAGCGAAGCTAAAGAATTCCACTCAGCATATGTGATGGGATTCGCAGGCTTTGTGGGCATCGCGATCGTTGCACATTATTTGCTCTACGCGTGGAAGCCCTGGTTCTAAGAATCAAGGAACCGCTTTGTTCAAGGCGAAAGGTCTAACGGCCACCTCGCCATAACAACGTAACGGAGACAATTTTATGCACAGATTCTGGATGTTATTTGATCCACGCCAAGTCCTGACGGGTCTTGCAGTTGCCGTGTTCACACTGGCACTGACTATCCATTTTATTCTGTTGAGTACCGACAGATATAACTGGTTAGGCGACCCCAATGGCGGCGGCCTTGCCGTTAGCACCCATCAAGAGGCTATGCCTCCTGCTCGGAGCTAACACGTGTTACAGGCCCCTTCCGGGGGCCTGATGTTTTACGACCCGCGGTGAAGCCGTCAGGCGGAACCAGTGGCGACAGAAGTGGAAAAGTTTGCGATCACCCTGCCCCCAGAGCTGTCGATCGCCTTGAAGACTGAGCCGCTTTTCTGACACCACTTCCCCTCGGGGAGCGGGTCATTTTATTTTTTGGGGAGCGACCCATGGACCCATCGCAAACGACAAAGACAGCAGCAACCGTTGACATCGTTTCGTTCGATAACGAGGCACTTATCATCGTGGATGCGCAGGACCGAATTCTCGGTCACGGGACCAAAGCTGAATTACACCAAGGCGCGGGCACTCTGCACCGAGCCTTCTCCATCTTTCTGTTTAACGAAGCGGGTGACGTGTTGCTGCAACAACGTAGCGCCGACAAACCGCTCTGGGCCAATTACTGGTCGAATACCTGCTGCAGTCATCCGCGCCGGGGCGAGTCCTATGGCGTTGCCACACGCCGGCGGCTTAAGGAAGAACTGGGCGTAGAGGCAGAACTGCGGTTTACCCATCGGTTTAGATATCAGGCGCAATTTAGCGCTGAGGGAGCCGAGCACGAGTTGTGCTCCGTCTATGTCGGACGCATCGACGGTGACCCCATGCCGAATCCCCAAGAAGTCAGCGACTGGCAATGGATCAGCCCCTCCGCTTTGGATGAGTGGCTCGACACCAACCCTGAAAACCTCACACCTTGGTTCAAACTTGAATGGGCGGAATTGCGTTCTGGCGAGCACGCCGAAACGCTGAAGTGGCTTGGATTGAAATGGAACCCGAGCCAGGCCCGGGCAGGCTGACTAGAACGCCCTGAACGCCGGAGACGAATCGGTCCAAACGTGGGGCAGCATAGTGAGACCAAGCTCGGTTAAGCGATAGCCGCCCGATGCCTCATCGGCATATCCCTGTAGCGCTAGCGGACGGATCCAGTTCTCACGTTGAGTTTCTGTAAGACTATCAACCGAAATACTCTGACGGCACATCAGGCTACGCATGACCTTACGCTGCAGGACTTCACTTTCGTCAGACCGCACGGCAGACGCTACTGACAGTGACCCCAACTCGACCTGTTGATGCCAGTCGGCAAGGCTAGTTTGATTCTGGGTCACTAGCCCTGGAAGCTCTCCGAGTGCACCCAATCCAACTCCCAGAACAGAGAGGTTGGCATCAGTGCCGTAGCCCAAAACATTCAGCGCCAACGTGCCTTCTCGTTGTGCCATGGCCAGCTCGTGATCCGGTTTGGCGAACACATTGAGTCCAACCCACTCATAACCCGCCTCGGTCAGGTCAGTCTGGACTTGGTTAAACATCACCATTCGGTCAGTCAACGAGGGTAAATGCTGAGAGTCCACTGCGATCTGATGCGGGAACAATGCTTCACGCCTCTGAAACGGAAGGCAAACCAGCCAATCTGGACCGAGAGAGAGGATCGCCTCGATACTCTGCTCACAGCTATCAGCAGTTTGTCCGGGCAGGCCGATCAGATAATCCATGCCGATCGATTTGAAGTTCACGCCGTGGGAGATGGAGATCACGTCTTCCAGTAATTCAAGAGAGTGAATGCGACCTATCTCTTTCTGCACGTTGGCGTCGACATCACGTACCTCGAGCTTGATGTGCTCGACACCCAAACCCTTGAGAAAATTCAGTTGCGAACGCGACGTCCTCCGAGGGTTGAGCTCCATGGAAACCTCGGTGCTGGCGTCAACATCGAAATGCTCGCCGATGTGCGAGAACACAGTCGCCAACGCTAGCTCGGATAGATGATTGGGAGATCCACCGCCAAAATGCACCCGCGAAAGTGCGCGACGGTGTCCCATTAATTCAGATGTCCGAGCCACCTCATTTGCCAGGTTGGTCACATAGTGATCAATCTCGCCAGGCTGATGTTGCACCACAGCGATCCGGTCGCAACTCAGGCAGCGGGAGGGGCAGAATGGCAGATGCACGTTGAGTGCAAGCGACGCATCCGAGTGCTCCGCCAGCTGAGTAAGGTGGGGTTTAAGAGCCGATTCGGTGAGCCGCTCTGCGCGCTCCCCCAACGAATGGGTGCCTTCTGGCCTGTTCGGCGGTGACGCCGAGATCGGGGGAGGCCTTCCCCCTCTGGATGTACTCATCTATGCCCCCAACTGCCTTGCTGGCTGGTTCACTACATGGCGAAACCGAGGATCACGAACGGTAGCGTCAAGGAAGCTCCAGTCAGTCTGTTCTTTTAGTGCAGACCGCTTTTGACACACACTATGCCCGCGATCAGTCGGCGTCAAGGAAAACATGAATAAGGAGTGGAGCATGGTTGCGCACGATTAACTGGTTTTTCGGGTATTGCCTTCTGCCCAGCGCCACAGCGCCGTTTCCCCCATAGGCACCATGAGAAAAAAGTGTTCCAGCACCGCCAGAACGGCCAGCCAGGCAATCAGAAACAGGGACAAAGCAGTTGCGGGCTCTACCGCAACCTGACCATAAGAAAACAGTAAATAGGTACAATATGCGGCTAACGTCGTCGAAAAGAGCATAAAACAACTATTTTTTCCAGCCCGTAGGTAGCTGGTGATATAGCGCATATTGTCAGGCAACCACTGGCTATTAAAATGCCTGACGCCAAAAAAAAGATTGAGTTTGGTGCTCCATCGCATCAGCCATAGCAACGCGAGGGTGTTCTGAATGGTCGGATTGGGCTGCCCCGCACCCAAAACGCAGACGATGCCAACGACAGCCACAACGAGAAACTCATGGTAGATGGTGGTGCCTAGGGCATTGTAGAACCGCTGTGGCAACGTCATCGACGCCGTGGCTGGGCGCTTCACCGGCCCCGTGATGTAACCCATTAGGTAGCTGAGTTCGAGCCACGCCCAAATAATGAGCCCCATGGCAAAACCCGCAACGGTCGCCAACATGGTGTGGCTCGCCGCGTTGGCCTCGACACCCCAGATGGACACCGTGGCGAAGATGGTCGCCAGTAAAAAGATGGGCTGCCTAAGGGCCCTGGGCTGATGCACACTCATGAGTGCCAAACCTGTCATCAGCCACCAGAGCAACACCGCAACAGCTAGCGCCAACCAGATCATTGCAGCACATCCGCCGCAGCAACCTCTTCAGAGACCGCCTGCTCGAGAATTTCCGCAAATAGTCGCCGGTTATCGACCCCGAAAGCCTCGAGCGCCATCCAGTAGCCGGTGTCCGGATCTGATATCACCAGGCTGCCGTTATCCAATAGCGCAAGATTGAACTCACCACCAGGATCGAGATCTCTGACCCGTCGTTCGCGAACAAGACTTCTTACAATACCGCGAAGGAAACTTCCCTCGCCCGATTCGTAGACCGCCAATGTCGCTTGCGTTTGGGCGTCTAATACGTCGATGCGGCCGCGTGGCCCATCGATAAATAATAAATCTGCGGAAGAAACGGGTAGGGAGGCCTGCTGCTGCGGTGGTGCGTAGCGAGCATCCTCTTTGGATACTCCCCACGCCCACAGCAATGCCATGCCAAGAATCACCCAGACCATTGGGTGTCCGAGTGTTCGCCTCGGCTGCATCTGCCCCCCTACCATTTCGTTTAACCTATACCGGTAACGGGTCACCACCCGTGTGTACCCGCACGGGCACCGCGGTTTGCTCCCCTGCCGTTACCTGATAGTGCGTACTGGCCACAGAGGCAAAGGCATCTGCCGCGCGCTGTGGATCTTCCAATCCTCTCAGCAGCGGCCTTACCGGGCGCGAGTACCAAACCGATACGTTGGGCCACAACAGCACCCAGTACAGCTTTCGATCTGCTACCGGCTTGAGCAAGATATCGCCCGTACCATCTCGATACACGCGCATATCTGCCGCGGTGATCTGCTCAATCGGGATATTGGCCATCATCGGCAACGCCACGCCTGAACGAATCACCAGCCGCTCACTGGTCAGGGTATAGAGGATTGACTTTGCATACGCTCTGGCGAGCCAGCTCAGCAACACCAAAACGGTGGCAGCCAGACCTGCTTGCCATGCCAAAGTCCCCATGACCTGCGCCGCAGAGACCCCTTCCATCAAGCGATAGACGGTATGCCCTGCAATCAGCAGTCCAAAATACAGCGTGAGATGTCGGATGTAGAACACCCGCTTCCCCATCGCTGCGGCGGTGGGCCGACCCTGCCAAACCATGGTTTCCCCCTCGGGCAGGTGCTCGGGCAAGCCTTCTACGGGCTCGTCTTCATATTCAGTCATACCCATATCAGTCCTTCCGAGCGCATTGGCAGGGCGTAGAGGTGGCCACCACCATAGAAAGCGGTAATACGATCCTCTTCCTGCAAGGTCACCTGATCAGGATTCGACAGCCCAGGTACCTGAGCAAACTGATCAGAACGAATGGATTTCACGTTCACAGAGCCGTCCGCAGACACCATTGCCAGCGTCATGGGCAACAATATGCGACGCCCGCCCGCGTCCAGCTCGGCGTACCGGAAGTGCGGCTCGGCGCGATCTACCCAAAGATCTACGACCGTCGCAGCTTGCTTACCGTCACAGCCATAAACAGCTTGGCCACGCGGATCAGGATCGCCGCTGTTGACACTGTGATCACTGTCGACCCGCAGAGGCACAATTCTCGGCCGCCCATCAACCGTCAGATCGGGCTTATCCGGGCGAGTCGCCCATGCGGCTGGGCCCACACCATCCACCATTGGATCACCGTTGGGGTGCAACGGCGCCCCACTTGCGTCGTAAATTTGTGTGGCATTCACCTCATATTGTGCTGGCTCGGGGCCAGGCTTTACCCGCTCGCCCTGGCCGTGCGCCAGACGGTAGGTTTTCGGCGGCGGCATACCGCCGACACCTGTGCGGAGTTCACCAGAAGACATCTGCAGAGGCCAACCCTCACGCTTGCCCTCTCGGTGGAGATACCCCACCAAAATGAAGAACAGAATCCAGAACGCATACAGCGCTATCTGCGCCACGTCCACGTATTCAGTAATTGCACCAGTACCCATAATTAGGTCCTCCCAATGTGGTCATTAACTCGGAAAATCCGCTAAACCGAGACGCTTACCGTTCTCGCCCGCCTCGCCAGGTCGCCGTACCAGCCGACCCATTGCTGCGAGCGCCACGAACAACAAGGCAATCTCGATGTGATAAACCGCTCCATAACCTGAAGCGGGTGATTGCAATGCGACACCTAACAGTCCCGCATCCGCCCAACCCGTGACCACGTCACGGATTGCACCCCCAGAAAACATGGCTACTCCGGCGGCAGCGGCTTGCACTGCTCCCCAAGCGCCCAGCGTCAGCCCTGCCATCTTGTCACCGCCAAACTCCATGGCGGCTGTCAGCATGCCGACCGCAAATAAACCATTGCCCAGACCAATCATGGCCGCGCCAATCTGAAACAGCGCTGGCGCCTGGAGCGGCGCGCTGAAAATGACCGCGGCGAAAGCCGCAATCCCGATCAAAATGCCCGTTGATGCCACTCTGATGGGATCGGAACCTTTACCCAGTCGACGCGACGTCAGAATGAGCGCCAGCACCATGCCACCGGCAAACATGGCCGTAAGCAAAGTTGTGTCACTCACAGACAGCCCCAGTACCTGAGCACCGTAAGGCTCGAGCAATATGTCCTGCATAGTGAAACCCATGGTGCCAAGCCCAAGGGCCCACAGCAGACCGCGGGCCTGAGGTAAGGCAATGAAGTCGCGCCAGGCTTTGCCAAATGTGGGGCGCGCTCGAGCATGATCAGTGAGATCAGGCCGGCGTGCTTCCTGCTTTAACATCGCCACGACGTTGAGCACCAGCGTGATCACGGCTGCGCTCTGAATCACCTGAATCAATCGCACATATCCGAAATCTTTCAGTAGCGCGGCGAAGATCAGTGCACTGCCGATCATACCGATCAGTAGCATCAGGTAGAGCAGTGCTACGACGCGCGGGCGGGTCTCTTCAGTCGCGAGATCGGTCGCGAGCGCCAACCCCGCGGTTTGCGCCACATGCATGCCCAGCCCGGTAAGCAAAAATGCCCCCATCGCGGCAGCAGGACCCAGAAACCCAGGACCCGAGTGTGGCTCGGTCATCAAAATCAAGGCGAAGGGCATAAAGGCGAGACCACCAAACTGCATCATGGTGCCCGACCAGAGATACGGGATACGACGCCAGCCGAGGAAGGAGCGATGATGGTCAGACCGGTATCCAATCAGTGCGCGCGCCGGCGCCATCAAAAGCGGGATGGCCAACATTAGCGACACCCAAGAAGCGGGCTGCCCCAGCTCCACAACCATGATGCGATTCAGCGTACCCGTCAGCAAGACAATAGCCATGCCGGTAGAGAGCTGAAAGAGAGACAGCCGAAGCAGGCGGCCCAGTGAGAGATCTGCCGACGCGGCATCAGCAAAGGGGAGCCAACGGTGCCCGAAGCCCGCGAGGCGAGTCCCTGCATTGCTGACAGCACGACTCATCGTCGCGTCAACTCCATAGCGTGGGATTTATAAAAGCCGACATCAATTCGGTGCGAGCGACCTGTCTCCCAGCCCTGGGTCAAGCCCGCATCATTGAGATGCCGCGAGAGGCGCGCTGGCGATACCGGCTCAATGGATGGGGCTCGATCAGCACGAGGGAACAACTTACCCGTGGCGTGCATCAACGCAAGCAGCGGCGTTTTCGGCGCGAAGGTGAACACCATCTTGCGGTGAATCTGCTTCGCCATGGCCTCGAGTGTCTGCACACCGTCCGCGACGTCGTAATGAATCAGTGAGTCCATGGCGACCGCGTAATCAAAGGACCCCAAGTCCATGTCACGCATATCACCGACCAAAAAGGTCACGTCCAGAGTTTGATTCAGGTCACGCAAGCGCTCTCTGGCCAAATTAACCAGCGTGGGCGACAGATCAACGGCTACGACTTCGGCACCGCGCTGAGCCGCCTCGATGGCCAGCGTGCCGGTACCACAGCCGGCGTCAATCAAAGTGCTACCGGTCAGATCTTCGGGCAACCAGCCCATTAACGTCTCACGCATTGCGTCACGTCCGCGACGGACCGTGCGACGGATCCGGCTGACGGGTGCATCTGATGTGAGCGCGGCCCACGCATCGGCAGCGGTGCGATCGAAATAGGTTTCGATCTCATCCCGACGGGTTTGATAATTCACTGATGCCATCAATCAAATCCCAGGAAGTCGAACAGGTCACGGTCTTTCATCGGCTCGCAGGGCAGCGGATCGGTTCCCGCCCACAGTTGTTCGGCGAGCTGAAGATATTCATCACAGACTGACTTCAGTTCCGGTGAATCATCCAATTCAAAGAGCGTCGACTTTTTCAAACGGCTCCGCCGAATCACATCGAGGTCTGGAAAATGTGCCAGCCGCTTCAAGCCCACGGCTTCATTGAAGCGGTCTATCTCATCCGTGTCGGCGCTTCGGTTCGCGATCACGCCGCCCAATCGCACCGCATAGTTCTTCGATTTGGCCTTGATCGCTGCTGCGATCCGGTTCATGGCAAAAATGGAGTCAAAATCGTTGGCGGTGACCACCAAGGCTCGCTCAGCATGTTGAAGCGGTGACGCAAAACCCCCGCATACCACGTCGCCCAAAACATCGAAGATCACGACATCGGAGTCGTCGAGCAGGTGGTGCTGTTTCAGAAGCTTCACCGTCTGCCCTACTACGTAGCCACCGCAGCCGGTACCAGCAGGCGGCCCACCCGCTTCAACGCACATCACCCCGTTATAACCTTCGTAAACATAGTCCTCTGGACGCAGTTCTTCGGCGTGAAACTCAACCGACTCCAGCACATCGATCACCGTCGGCATAAGTGCCTTGGTGAGTGTGAAGGTCGAGTCGTGCTTTGGGTCGCAGCCGATCTGAATCACACGCTTACCCAGCTTTGAAAACGCGACCGACAGGTTTGACGATGTGGTGCTCTTGCCAATACCGCCCTTCCCGTAGACAGCAAAAACCTTGGCACTGGTCTGCATCAGGTCCTCTTCAAGGTGGACCTGAACGCTGCCCTCCCCGTCGCCGACGTTCTTGCCCGGATCGATGTTACTGACCGGAATGTGTTGATTGGGTGAATTCATGCTGCCACCTCTCCTGTGACTCCTTCGAGGAAGTCTTCGAGATCCTCTCCTGCCCGTTTAAGGGCATCGATACATTCTTCGTCGGCCCCCCAGTACTCTCTTTCCTGTGCTTCGATGAGCCGGTTGGCCAGCCTTGCGGCCGACACCGGGTTGAGCTCTGCCAGACGACGACGCATGTCCTCATCCAGCACAAATGTCTCGGATAGCTGTTGATACACCCAGGGCGCGACATCACCGGTCGTTGCAGACCAGCCCATGGTGTTGGTGATATGCGCCTCGATCTGCCGCACACCTTCGTAACCGTGATCCAGCATCGACTCGTACCACTTTGGGTTGAGCAAGCGTGTGCGGGTCTCGAGGGCCACCTGCTCGTTTAGCGTGCGTACACGACCCGTGCCGCCCGAAGTATGGTCGGCGATATAGACCGGGACCCGCTCACCCCGCGCACGTTGCACGGCGCGACTGATACCGCCCAGCGTGCCGAAATAGTGGTCAACAGTGGTGATGCCAAGCTCAACGGAGTCGAGATTCTGGTACGCCAGATCTACATCTTCGAGCACGCGATTTAGCAAATCTGACTGCTGAGAGACCTTGCCGTGCCGGTCATAGGCAAAGCCTTTTCGCTGGGTGTAACAATCAGCCAGCTCTTCTTCATCTTCCCACCGACCGCTGTCGAGCATCAGGTTCACATTGGAGCCGTAAGCCCCTTCAGCATTGCTAAAGACCCGCAAGGCGGCCTGCTCGAGATCGCAGCCGTGCTCTTCCTGATAGGCGAGCACGTGCTTACGCACAAAATTCTGTTCGATATCTTCATCTGCGGTCGCAGCCAGCCAGCTCGCCTCAGCCAACAACTGGGTTTGCATGGGCAACAGATCGCGGAAAATACCTGACAGGGTCACCAACACATCAATACGGGGTCGACCTAACTGCTCAAGCGGCAGCAGACGCGCACCGACCACACGGCCATAACTGTCCTGACGTGGCTCTGCACCCAATAGCGCCAGCGCTTGGCCGATGCTCACACCCTCTGTTTTGAGGTTATCGGTTCCCCACAGCACGAGGGCCACAGATTCGGGTAGAGCGCCGCTCTCGCTTACATGCCGAGCCAGTAATTGCTCTGCCTGTCGGCAGCCCTCGGAGTGGGCGAAACTGGCCGGCAAGCGGAACGGATCAAAACCGTGGAGGTTGCGCCCCGTGGGCAGAATCTCGGGTGCCCTGAGTACGTCACCGCCCTTCACTGGCTGAATAAATCGGCCGTCGAGTGCTCGCATTAGCGCTCGCAACTCGTGATCTTCTCCCAGCGTCACTGAAGCATCTATCAACGTCTCTGCCAACGCGGCTGGCGCGTCCTCGGTCGCATCAAGCATCGCATTTTTCAGGACAGCCTCAAGCAAACCGGCATCAGCGGCCTCAAACGCGCGGTTGAAGGCGACTGTATCAATATCGGACGCACCGCCCGACTCCGCCATCGCCAACAGCATCTCTCGCCGGTCATCCCCGTTGAGCGGCTCGCCCACGACATGTAGCCCAAAGGGAATGAGTGCCTGTTCGATCTCATCGAGTTGATCTCGCACCTCCGACACTTTCTCTGCCCATTGATCCGGCGCCCACTCGACGCCCTCTTCACACAACTCACAACGCGCAGCAAGTGCCAGTAAGGTATCGATCATCGCTTGCTCGGCATCATGCTCGATATCGGCCGGACGCTGCCGCCAGTGATCGATGGCAGAGCGCAAATCCACCAAGTGGCGATAGAGGTCTGAGTGAGTGACAGGCGGGGTTAAATAACTGATCAGTGTCGCAGCCGCGCGACGCTTGGCGATCAAACCCTCGGACGGGTTATTAGCCGCATACAAATAAATATTGGGCAAGTCCGCAATCAACCGGTCAGGCCAACACTTACCCGAGAGCCCCACTTGCTTGCCGGGCATAAACTCCAGA
>JADHQF010000045.1 GCA_016778085.1 Luminiphilus sp.
CCATCATGGTCTCTGCGGAGCTCACGTCGACGCCCGGGCCTTCCTCGATATTGAGGTGGGTCACCTTGCCGTCCTCTACGATCATCGCAAACCGCTGGCTGCGGGTCCCCAGACCAAACCCTGAACCGTCGAGCTCTAAACCCAATGCCGCAGTCAGTTCGCCATTACCGTCGGCAAGCATGATGATCTCGTCGGCATTTTGCGTTTTGCCCCAGGCGCCCATAACAAAGGCGTCGTTGACTGACATGCAGACAATGCTGTCGACGCCCTTGCTCTTGATCGTGTCCGCATTGACGACGTAACCGGGCAGGTGGGTCATGGAGCAGCCTGGCGTGAAGGCCCCCGGCACGGCAAACAGCAGGACTTTCTTGCCGTTGAACAGGTCTGAAGTTGAGACGGGACCGGGTCCCTCGTCTCCCATGACGGATAGCGTGCAGCTCGGGATGCAATCTCCTACGGCAATAGTCATATCAAAAACTCCTTATCAAAATGAACGACCAGCCCGCTCGATGTGTTGGTGCGGGCGATGACGACTTGGAATAGTAACTCATGGTGAGTGGGTATCGAGCAGTCTTGCATCGATTAATTCGCACTCACGATAAAAGTCAGTCTGCTGCTCGCCCAGATATGGCGCACAGTGCGAAAGCACCTGCAGCACAGCGCGATGGATGGTTTGCTGGGGCGTTTGGGGTGACCCCGTCAAATACTCAAAACTCAACCAGTACATCAGCGTCATCGCCATGCTGTCTGCAACACGCTCGAGCCGCTGCGGGTGAGCGTTGATATCCACGGATGCAAGCAGCGTCGCCGCAAGTTGCTTGGTGGTCTGACGTTTCAGTGACAGCAGGCGTGTCATGCCCCGGCCAATTTCGGGGTAGCGCTGCATGAGATCGCTCTGGTTCAAGTACAGGAAGCGGTACTGGTACATCACTTCCATCAGTACCGTCAAAAACAACCAGCTCCGCTCCAATGGATTGCTGTCCTCGAGAAAGGCGTCTTCCAGGATGGGCGTCGCCAGCATGCTCGCGAGTTCCCGGTAACACTGGGAAAACAGCAAGGAGAGGATGTCGTCTTTGCCTTTGTAGTGGTAGTAAAGATTGCCCGGGCTGATGTCCAGCTCGAGAGCGATGTCACTGGCCGTGACATTCCGCTCCCCGCGCTCATTGAAGAGCTCGGTGGCGACGACCAGAATGCGTTCGGCGGTTTTCATGGGGCCCCAGTGTACCGTGCCCAGACGGTGTGCGATGCGCCGCGCACTGCAAGCCCGGCTGCCTACTGAAACGAGTTGCCGATGCTCACGTGAATCTGCGCCTGGTTTGACGGGCTCCCGCTGCATCGCGTTGAAAGGGGACATCCATAAAAAAGGGGAGCAACGCTCCCCCGAAAAAAACGGACTTTAAAAGGTGGGTTTAGGCAGCTTTACCAAACTTGGTCTTCAGATCGTCAAAGCGGGACTTCGCTTTTTTCATCTGTGCTTCCAGCTTGGAGCGATCAGCCAGTGAGTCGAGCTCCAGATCAGCCAGGGCTTTCAGCGCCTCTTTCTCGACAGCCGTGCCACGCTTAACCAATGACTTGTAGAGATCCTCGGCCTGCTTGCGACGCTCGGTGAGGCGGGTTTGTGCCTCGTCTACCTGCTCCTGCAGACTGGCGAACTGCTCCAGTACCTGATCGTAGGCCTTGCCGTATACGCCCAGGCCTGCGAGCAACGCGTTGCGGCCGGTATCGATGGCCTTGGGTCGCGCTCGGGTTTTGGCTTTGGTGCTGGCCTTGGCCTTGGTTTTGGCGGCCGGCTTTTTCTTCGCTGGGGCCTTTTTGGCCTTGGCGGGAGCTTTCTTTACCGCAGCTTTCTTCGCTGCAGCCTTGGGTGCTGCCTTGGTTTTGGCTTCTGCCATGATGTCTCTCCTCGTTGAGGTGTGTTGAATTCGAGGGGCAGTGTGGCGTCGAAAATTAGAATCCGCCCTCTAAAAACACCAGTGGCCGTGGCAATTCTCCACACGCTTAAATAAAATGACACATGAAGTGCCAATTTAATGGGTGTCCAGAGGGTTGCGGCGATGAGAACAACGTTAAAAGTAGGGGCGGTCCTCGCAGCCTTACTCATGGTGGCTGCCCTGGTGTTAGTGCGGGACGGCGAGCGCATCATCCCCAGGGGCGAGGGCGAGGTTGAACTGGAAGTGGGTGTGTTTGAGGCTTTCCCGCTACCCGACTATGCGGCCGCCGCGGTCAGTGATGATTACAAAAGTTATTTCATCGAGGTCGAGCCCGGGATCAAGATCCATGTGCTTGAGATCGGTCAGGGGTACCCGGTCTACCTCCAACATGGGAATCCGACAACGGGTTTACTGTATCGAAAGGTCGCGCAATCGCTGCCCTTGGATCGTGTTAGAGCCATTATGCCCACCATGGTGGGGCTCGGTTTTTCCACCAAGATCCCGGCGAGTGAACATACTCTCGATAACCACATGCGCTGGATGAACGCTGTGTTGAGAACACTCGACCTAACTGATGCGGTCTACGTGGGTCAGGATTGGGGTGGGCCCGTGGGAATGGGTGCCTTGTCGCTGTCACCCGGGGTGCTGAAAGGGGCTGTGGTCATGAACACGGGGTTTCGCGCCCCCCGTACCCCCATGGATCTGAGCAGCGCCCATGCGCTGGTAAAAACGCCGTTGGTTGGGGAACTGGTGGTCGAGGCGCTGTCTTCCGTGTTTTTCACGCGTCTGGCACAGGTGCAGGGTGATCCGGCTACGATGCCGCCGGAGGTCATGGATCTTTATCGACGTCCCCTCGAGGACAGCGGCAATGGCAAAGCGGCGCTGGCTCTCATGCGAATGGTGGCAGATGGGCCTGACCATGCCAGTGCGCCTGCACTGCGGAACATTGAGCGCTACGTGGAGGGATTGGACATTCCGGCAGAGCTGGTCTGGGGAATGAACGACCCCATTCTGGCCAAGGGCCTGCCCGTCATGCAGAAAATGTTTCCAACTGCACCCGTCACCGAGACCGAGGCGGGGCATTTTCTGCAGGAGGAGGTGCCCGAGACGATTGCGGCAGCGGTGCTGCGTATTGTCGACAAGGCACAGAAAAACTGAACAAATCCTTTGCATGAGCCGTTTGGTAGCTTTGCACACTGGGCCAAATATCTTTGCGCCGCGTAAATCGCTAACATCAGGCTCCTGAAACTCACGTACACGGAAAGTAGTGATTCACCGATGACTGACAATAGCGTCAAAAGCAGCCGTTTGTCCCGCCGCCGATTGTTCGGCTCGGCGGTATTTACGGCTGCCGGTCTGGCGGTCTGTTTTGTGGTGCTGGTGGGCAAGCCGCAAACCCAGCCGACCCAGTTTCCGGAGCCTCGTCGTCCGTTGGTGGACGTCATCCTGGCTGCACCTGCCGATCACAGTATCTCGGTTCGCACGCAAGGGACCGTCGAACCGGTGAGGCGTGTTGGATTAGTCGCGCAGGTCAGTGGAAAAGTGGAGAGCGTGAGTGATCGATTCCTCGACGGACGTTTCTTCAAGTCGGGGGACATCCTGCTGCAACTTGAAAAAGCGGATTATGAATTTGCCATCGCCAGAGCGCGTGCGCAGGAAGCGGCTGCCGAACAACGCGTCGCAGAGGAGCGAGGCCGTAACCTGCAGGCGCAGCGAGAGTGGCGCGAGCTCGGTACCAGCGAGGCGAACGATCTGTTTTTGCGCAAGCCGCAACTCCGCGCAGCCGAGGCTTCGCTCGTGGCAGCCCAGGCAGATGTGGCCGCGGCCGAGCTGGCTTTGGAGCGAACAACGGTCCGCGCGCCCTTTGACGGTCGACTGGAAAAGAAGTCGGTAGATCTGGGGCAGTTTGTCGCACCCGGTACCGTGTTGGCACAGATCTACGCCACAGAGCGGGTCGAGGTGCATCTGCCGATCAGTGATTCTCAGCTCGCATTGCTGGAGCTGCCGCTGTTTGAAACCGCGGTAGAGGCCTACCCCGAGGTGGTCTTGAGCGCGCGGTTCGGCGGTGAGCGTTGGCAGTGGCAGGGCAAGATCGCCCGAGTCGAAGCCAGTATCGACCGAGACAGCCGCGTCACTTTTGCGATTGCGGAAGTGAATGATCCGTTTGGAGACGCCGGTTCACAAAGACCACCGCTGACACCGGGACTGTTTGTGGAGGCGAGCGTTCGCGGCAAACCGATTCAGCAATCGGTTGAATTACCCGCTACTGCTTTGCGCGGTGACAATACCGTGCTAGTGGTGAACGAAGACAGCCGACTGGAACGACTGCCGATAGAGTTGCTCAGACGCGAGCAGCAGCGGGTCTGGGTGCGTGGTATTAGCGCTGGAGCGCAGGTCGTTGCGGAACAGAGCAGCCTTTTGGCAGCCGGTGCTGCGATCGAGGTGGCAGCGGTGAGGCCAACCAGTGGCTGACAAACCGGGTCTTCTAGGCTGGTTCATCTCCAATCCGATCGCAGCAAACCTCCTGATGGTGGTGTTGGTGATCGGCGGGCTCTACAACATTCCGGGCCTCGACAAGCAGTTCTTCCCTACACCCGTTGTCGATCGCATTAGCATCGCGATGCCGTTTCCTGGGGCCAGCCCGCGAGAGGTGGAAGAGCAGATTTGTGTGCGGATCGAGGAGGCGATTCACGACCTTGACGGTATCAAGGAGATTCGCTCTACCGCTTCTGATGGTATGGGGCAGGTGATTGTGGAGGCGCTGACAGGCTATCCCACTCAGCGACTGACCAACGAGATTAAAACCCGGGTCGATGCGATCACCACTTTCCCGACCGACGCCGAGCGCCCCGTGGTGACCGAGCTTATCTACCGCCATATGCTGGGCATTGTGGCTTTAGCCGGTGAGCTTGACGAATGGGAGCTCAAAGAACTCGGCGAGACGCTGCGCGACGATCTGGCTCGCCAGCCCTGGATTTCGGTTGTAGATCTGGTGTCGCCGCGCAGATACGAAGTGTCGGTCAATGTGTCGGAGCTGGATCTCCGGCGCCACAACCTGTCCTTCGACGATGTGGTCCGCGCGATTCAGTCTGCCTCACTGAATTTGCCCGCCGGTGCGATCAAAGGCATTGATGGTGACATCCGCGTGCAAACCCGGGGTCAGGCCTACTATCGGGAGGACTTCGAGCGCATCGTATTGTTGACCGCCAGAGATGGTACGCAGATATATCTCGGTGAGGTTGCCACCATTGATGACGGCTTTGAGGATGTCGACACCGTCACCCGTTTTGATGGTATGCCAGGGCACGGGTTGTTTGCGTATGTCACCACCAACCCCGATGTGGTGCAGTCCTCGCGGGTCATCAATGAGTGGGTCGCCAAGCAGACCCCAAACTTACCTGAAGGGGCCACCCTGTCTTTTTGGCGTGACGCGGCGGTGCCGTTTAAGGGGCGTGTCGAGACACTGCTGAAGAACGGCCTGGGTGGTCTGCTGCTGGTATTTTTGGTGCTTGTGCTGTTCCTGAGACCGGCTGTGGCAGTGTGGGTTTCCGTGGGTATTGCCGTTGCCTTTCTAGGCGCATTTTTCTTACTCCCCTATACCGGTGTCGGACTCAACATGATTTCTTTGTTTGCCTTCCTGCTGGTGCTGGGCATTGTGGTCGACGACGCTATCATTGTCGGCGAGTCCATTCACACGGTACAGACAAGAGGCGTGGAGAGCGAGTCGGCGGCCCTTTCGGGCGTCCGAGAAGTGTTTAAGCCCGTGCTGTTCGCGGTGATCAGTACGATGGTGTTTTTCGCGCCCATGATGTTTATGCCTGGAGAGTGGGCTCACGCGGCCAGGGGGATTCCGGTTGTGGTCCTATTGGTGCTGATGTTTTCGCTGGTTGAGTGTTTATGGATTCTGCCGGCGCATCTCTCACGACTGGGCCCCGAGCAGCCCGCGACAACGCCACTGTTAAAACGCCTCGAGGATTGGCGACATCGATGCGCGGAAGGGTTGGTTTCCTTCGCGCGCACCCGTTACCGGCCGTTTCTACAGTGGGCACTGCAGCATCATATGCTGGTGGCGGGTTTCTTTCTGGTCATGCTCAGTTTGAGCATCGCCTTCTATGGTGGCGGTTGGCTGAGATCCGCTTTTTTTCCGCGTATCAATTCCGACTTTGTTGAGGCGAAAATTGTCATGCCCGAGGGTGGCTCTTTTTCGCAGTCAGAGTTGGTGATGCAGCGAGTGGTGGATGCTGCTGAAGCGCTGAAAATAGATTGGAACCAACGCCCCGAGTATGAGGATGCCCCGGCTATCGGCAGCATTTTGGGCCGTGCCAATGACAACGAAGTAGAGGTGACGATTGCCACCGTCAGCGAGGGGGTGGACACCGAAGCCTTTGCTCTTGAGCTCAGGTCGGATTCAGGTTCGCTTAGTGAAGCCAAAGAAGTGCGCATGGATTACACCATCCGTGATCCCGGCAAACCCATTAGGCTCGTGCTCGCCTCGCGTAAGGTAGAGGATTTAGAGGCGATGGCAAAGGATGTGCGAGAGGCGTTGCTCTCCTACCCCGGCGTTTTTGACGTTTCTGACAGCTTCGATAGCCCCCGGGATGAGCTCGTATTGGAGTTAAAGCCGGCGGCGGAAACATTGGGCGTTGGCCTGGCGGATGTGGCGCGACAAGTGCGACAGGCGTTTTACGGTGCGGAAGCGCAGCGTATTCCTAGAGGGCGAGAAGACGTCAAGGTCATGGTGCGTTATCCAGAGGTAGAGCGGCTCGCCATCGCTAATTTGAGCGATATGTATATCCGTACGCCCGGTGGCGGCGAGGTGCCTTTTGAGGCTGTAGCCACCTATCGGGTTGAAGCCGGGTATCAAAAATTGGAACGACTCGATCGCCTGCGTACGCTGGAAGTGGAGGCAGACGTTGAAGCGAACGGGCCGCCGCCGCGCGCGATTGTGCAGTCGGTATTCCGCGATTATTTACCCAAGTGGCAACAGCAATACCCCGACTTGTTTGTGAACCTCGATGGGGAATTGCAGGAAGAAATCGAATTTCGCCAGGCTACCGTGCGGCTGATGGCACTCGCCATGATGGTGATCTATGCCCTGATGGCGGTCGCCTTCCGATCGTACTGGCAGCCGCTGTTGATTTTGACTGCCGTACCGTTCGGACTCATGGGCGCCATTTTTGGTCACATGATTCTGGGCTGGCAGGTCAGCATGTTTTCCATCATGGGGGTGACCGCGTGCGCCGGTGTCGTAGTTAACGACAATCTGGTGCTCATTGATCGTATCAATCGCCTTCGTGAGGAGGGCACGGAACTCGTGACGGCACTTCTACAGGCGGGCGAGGACCGCTTCCGGCCCATTATCCTGACCTCACTGACTACCTTCGTCGGCTTGCTGCCCATCATGTCCGAGACCAGCGTTCAGGCGCAGTTCCTGATACCTATGGTGACATCGCTATCTTTTGGCGTGCTGTTCGCGACGGGGGTCACGCTGGTGCTAGTGCCGGCGCTGTACTTGATCGCGGAGGACGCACGCGCTCTGCGAGCGAGATGGCTTGGCGGCAAAGACGACTCGCCGGCGTTATCGAACCCTGCCAGCTGACTTTTAAAGGCTCCCTCGCGGTGTTCAGCCGCTCTTAGGACCCGCCGTCACAATCGCCTCGCTGACGTCAAAGTGGGTAATATTTTCGAGAAACAGCGCCGCCAGTTGGCTCGCCTGCTCTTCGTAGGCCTCGTCATTACCCCAGCCCGCTTTGGGGTCAACATATTGGTCGTCCACACCCGGGATGCTGACAGGGTAGTCGAGGTTGAGGCTCTCGATGTGGCGGGTCTCAACACCCAACAGTAAGCCGTCCTGCGCTGCTTTCACCACGGCGCGCGTGACGGGGATCGGGAACCGTGATCCAGAGCCGCCGGGCGCGCCGGAGCCACCCGTCCAGCCGGTATTGATGAGGTAGACCTGGCTATCGAAGTCTTCGATCCGTTTGATCAACAGCTCGGCGTAATCTCCTGCTGGACGAGGCATGAAAGGCGCGCCAAAGCAGGTTGAGAAGGTGGGGTTGATGCCGGCTGCGGCGCCTACCTCGGTAGAGCCAACCCGGGCGGTATAGCCCGAGAGAAAATGAAACGCGGCGGCCTCTTTTGACAAGATCGAAATCGGCGGCAACACGCCGAAGACGTCACAAGTGAGAAAAATGACGCACTTGGGCTCGCCACCGGCGTTGGTCTCCGAGCGCTTGTCGACATGCTCCAGCGGATAACAGCAGCGGCCATTCTCGGTCAGGCTTGTATCGCTGTAGTCGGCCTGTCCCTGATCATCTAGCACCACGTTTTCAATAATGGCACCGCCGCGAATTGCGTCCCAGATGACGGGTTCATTTTTGCGACTCAGATCGATGGTCTTGGCGTAGCAACCACCCTCTATATTGAATACGGACCCCTTGGACCAGCCGTGCTCATCATCGCCAATGAGGTAGCGCTCCGGGTCCGCTGACAAGGTGGTCTTGCCAGTGCCCGATAAGCCGAAAAACAACGTGGTGTCGCCGTCTTCTCCAATGTTGGCGGAGCAGTGCATGGGCATGACATCCTTCTCGGGGAGCAGAAAATTCTGTACCGAGAACATGGCTTTTTTCATCTCGCCTGCGTAACGCATCCCTGCGATCAGCACTTTTCGCTGACCGAAATTGATGATCACCGTGGCGTCCGAGTGGGTGCCGTCTCGCTCGGGGTCACAGACAAAGTCGGCCACATTGAGAATCTTCCACTCGGGCTTGTTGGCCGGATTGTAGGTGTCAGGGCGGATGAACATGTTGCGGCCAAAGAGGGACTGCCAGGCCGTGGCGGTGATGACTTTCACCGGCAGATAGTGATCGCTGTGCTCTCCCACGTGCAGGTGCTGCACCCAAGTCTCAGACTGATTCGCGTGTGACTTGACCCGCTCCCACAAAGCATCGAATCGGTCTGCATCAAATGGTCGGTTGACACCGCCCCAGTCGATAGCGTCCTCGCTGGAGGGTTCTCGGACGACAAAACGATCCGCCGGGGACCGTCCTGTCCGCGCGCCCGTCTCGACCCGCAGCGCGCCGGTGTCAGATAACACGCCCTCGCCCCGTGCCAGGGCCATGTCAATTAGATCAGTTGAAGTCAGGCCGGAGTGAATATCCGGTGTCGAAATGGCAGTTTCGCTCATGTTGGTTTCCGTGCTGAGTACTATCTCATTTGCTGTTAAGCATTTTTCTCAATTCGATGCGTCTACGTCATCGATTTAATGCAGCGTTGTACCTGGGCTCTGTGGGGGTAATACCTCGCGACCAAATTGATAGGTCGCGCCACACAATTCACAAGTCATTGTGATGTCGCCTTGCTCAGCGAGGATCTCCTCTCGCTCGGATTCGGGCAACATGGATATCGCATCGGCGCTTCGCTCTCGGCTACACCGACATTTAAACAAAATGGGGGCCGGTGGGTATACCGTTACGGTTTCCTCCTGATAGAGCTTGAATAACAACGCTTCTGGCGTTAGGCCCAACAATTCTTCAGCTTTTACCGTCTCTGTCAGCAAACAGAGCGTTGACCATTGCTCGCTACGCTCTTCACCGTCTGTCAGTTGCGCAGGTAACTGCTGCAGCATCAGCCCAGCGCTGTGGACCCCGTCCGAGGCGAGCCAAAACCGCGTGCCCAACTGCTCACTTTGGGAGAAATAATCCTCCAACGCAGCTGCCAGCGTGCCGCCCTCGAGTGCAATGATGCCCTGATACCGTTGGCCCGCCTCGCGTTCCACGGTCAGGACCAACTGTCCTTCTCTTAGCAGATCCATGGGCTCATCGCCCTCGGCGCTCAGGTCGCCTTGGGCAATGCCGCGGATGTGGCTCTCACTGGAGCATTCGACCATGACCAGCGATACCGCTTGCTTGCTGCGAGCTTGCAAAATGATGCGGCCTTCGTATTTGAGATTGTTGCTGATCAGCACAGCGGCTGCCGCAAATTCACCCAACAGGCGCTTCAGCGTCGCGCTGTAGGCCTGATTGGCCAGCAAGTCGGTTAGTGCGCCCGATATTCGTACCGATTCGCCACGCACGTCGACGCCGTCAAACAGGAAGCGTTGACTGCTGTCGACAGGATGGCTCATGGCGAGGTAATACCAATCATTAAAGGGGGTGTAGGATAGCCGGATTGCTACCTGGCCCCAATCTGATTATTGAATGTCTGTTATTCGTTTGTCGCGCTTTCATCGACTGGATCAGGCCGCCCAGGAGGCCGCGCTGGAGCGGCTTGCCGCGCACCTTGGCGATACGCTTGGCGCCTCGGTCGCCCGGGAGGCCCGGACGATTCAATTTGATGGCAGCGGATTCTCGGGCACTGTGACTCTGGAGAATGAGCGCGTCATGGGAGAAATACGTTTGGGGCTCATGATGCGACCCCTGAAAGGGGTCATAACCAGAGAGATTGAAGCGGGGCTGGATTACTATCTCGCCGACTGAGCGAGCTGGCCAACCCTGAACAGGGGTGTTAACTCGCCATGGCCTTTACGCGGGCGTTCAGTCGGCTCTTGTGCCGGGCGGCCTTGTTCTTTTTGATGATGCCGCGATTCGCCATTCTGTCGATCACCGGCACGGCTGAATCATAGGCGGCGCGGGCGTCGTCGGCGTTGCCCGTGTCGGCTGCCGCGATCACTTGCTTAATTTTGGTGCGAACCAGCGATCTCAGGCTCGCGTTGTGCGTGCGACGCTTGTCGTTCTGGCGTGCCCGCTTTCTTGCTTGGGGTGAATTAGCCACCGTTGTGCTCCATAGGGATCAAAAAAGGCCGCGAATCATCTGAGATACACGGTTTAATGTCAACTGCAGAGAGGCCTAGCCCCTCGATATTAGGGTGTTTTACCCGTTTACCAGCCCAGCCAGATCAAAATCCAGCCGAGCAAGGCGCACCCTATGGAAGCCCCAGCTTTATCGAGCCGGAATAGAGCATAGCCGTAACCGACGGGCGGCAGCAGCAGAGCGAACATGCCCCAAGCGTACTCTTCCCGCCAGGCGGCAATGAGTAGCAGTATCCAACTGATCAGCAGTAACGCTGCACCGAGCGTCATTAAAAAGGAACTTGAAGCTTCCATTTGCGGTCTCTGAAAGGTAGGTTGCCGGGCGGTGCGCAGGGTATCAGAAACCCCGCAGCAACGGCACAATACACGAGCGTTCGATGACGGTACCAGCATGACAGATTCGCCAGCGTCAGAGCCCGACGACCCGTTCGCGGAGATTCGGCCGTATTCCAATCTCGACGCGCCCGAGGTACTCGGACGACTCTCTCGTGACACCGAGCTAGCAGAGACCATTGCGCTATGGCGTCTGCCGCATCTCAGCGTTATGTGGCCTGCTGTGGCACGACAAATGGGCAAGGTCTGGTTGCGGCTGGCGGCGCAGCGACTGCGGAGCGTGGAGGATCTCCAGAATCTGATTGCCCCCAATTTGTCGCGGATGATCAAAAAAACATCGTTTTTTACCGTCAGTGGCATCGAGCAACTGGATTTAGGCCGCGCCCGCGTCTATCTCAGTAACCACCGGGATATTGTGATGGACCCGGCCTATGCCAATTACGCGCTGCACCGGGCGGGCGCCAACACGCTGGCGATTGCCATTGGCGACAATTTGCTCTCCAAGCCCTGGGTGGCGGACCTGATGCGACTCAACAAGAGCTTTGTCGTGAAGCGGAATGTGAGCGGTCCACGCGCGCTGCTGGCTGCGACCAAGCTACTGTCACAATATATCCGTGACTCTGTCAGCGCGGCCCGTGACCCGATCTGGATTGCGCATCGTGAGGGTCGGGCAAAGGACGGACGCGATCTGACCGAGCCCGCAGTGATCAAAATGCTTACCCTATCCCGGGATCGCGGTGAGCCACCTGAGGCGGTGCTCTCAGACCTCAACATTGTCCCACTGGTGATCTCCTATGAGGTCGATCCCTGTGACGCGCTGAAGGCAGCCGAACTTGCCGCCGGCGAAGGGTACGTCAAGGCGGAGTTTGAGGACGTGTCCTCCATTGCCCGGGGTATCACGGGCGATAAAGGCTGCGTTCATCTCCACTTTGGCGAACCATTGCCGGCTGATTTGTCGGTGGAGGAGGTGGTCGCAGCGCTGGACCAACAAATGGCCCGGCATTACCGGCTCTATCAAACCAATCGCTGGGCGTGGGAGTGGTTGCATGGCGAAAGCGTCCCGGCGGCGCTAGCCTTTCACGAAGGGTCGGTGACAGAGCAGTCTTTTAAGGCCCGCATCGATAGCGCGCCGAGTGAACATCGGCAGTGGTTGTTGACCATGTACGCGAATCCGGTGAGCCGTCAGCTGGCGCTCGATATCACTGACAAGGACCGATCATGTGATTGACGAGGGCCTGCAAGCCGAGATTCGCGCTGCTTATCAGGAACTGACCGATTCACTCAATCTGGTGCCACGTTGGGGGCAGCGCCAGATGATTGCGGAAGTCGCCAACGCCCTGGCTGACCCGGAGGCCGAGACCCCCATCGCAGTGGTCGAAGCTGGCACAGGTACGGGAAAGACGATCGCCTATCTCGTCTCGGCACTGCCGGTCGCGCGCGCTCGTGGAAAGAAACTGGTACTGGCGTCAGCGACAGTGGCGCTGCAGGAACAGTTGCTGTTCCGCGACCTGCCGGATGTTATGCGGCACAGCGGCCTGAACTTTGATGTCGCGCTGGCCAAGGGTCGGGGCCGTTATGTCTGTTTGCTGAAGCTAGATCATCAGCTGTCGGATCAGGGCGCTGATCCGCTGATACCGCTGTATCCCGCCGAATTTCTGGGCGCGGAGGAAGAATTGGCTGGCCCGATTCTAGAAGAGATGATTCAGACTCTGGGCGACGGCAGCTGGGACGGAGATCTGGATGCCTGGCCCGAGCAACTGTCGCCCAGCGTCCGCAGACTCATTACCACGGATCAAAGCCAGTGCACGGGCAGACGGTGTCCCCATATTGCCCAGTGCAGTTTTTTTCGTGCCCGAGAAGGGCTGGAGGAGGCCGATGTGATCGTCACCAATCACGATCTGGTGCTTTCCGATCTGCGGTTAGGCGGGGGTGTCATCCTGCCAGCTCCCGAAGACAGCCTTTATGTGTTTGATGAGGGTCATCAGCTGCCTGCGAAGTGTCTCAATCAGTTTGCCCTGCGGTTCCACTCCGGTGGGACATTACAGGGGCTCCGGGACAGCGAGCGATGGCTGACAGCGAGCGCTGCAGCCTGGGTGGCGCAGGGCTTGGACGAGCGCCTGATTCCGGCCATGACATCGCTCGTGAGTGACCTCATACAGCGCAGCGAGGATATCGCCGAACTGCTTTGGCAGTTACTGCCGGAGGCCGAATTTGAGCGGGCAGAGCATCGATTTGCCCATGGCCGTATTCCCGCGGATCTTGGGGAGCAGGCCGCAGGGCTCGTTGCGCAGTGGGATCAGCTCAATCGCGAGGCAACGCGATTGGAGGCTGCGTTGGAGAACAGTCAGACCTCGGGATCCTCATCCGCCGATAATGTGATCGCTGGTGCGGCTGATCCGGATCTGAATCTTGCCAACGCACAGGGATTGGTCGCCAGAGCGGAACAGCAGCTGGCGGTCTGGCGTGCCTTTGCCGACGCACCGGGGGAGGGTGAGCCGGGAGATGGTTGGGCCCGTTGGTGTCAGCACCGCGGCACACCACAGACTGTGGAGTGTCAGGCGAGCCCTATCCTGCCGGGAGAGCTCCTGCATGAGGCCCTGTGGCAGCGAGCTGCGGGGGCGGTCATTACGTCAGCAACGCTCTCTGCTCTGGGTACCTTCGAGCGATTTCGAGAGCGTTCCGGCATCCCTGACGGCGCACGGTGGAAGCAGGTTGCAAGCCCCTTTGACCCCCGTCGGGCGACATTCTGCGTGCCGCAGATGGCTTCGGAGCCCGGCAATCCGGAAGCCCATACCCGCGAGTTGATTGACAGACTTCCTGGTCTCATCGCGGATGACCCGGGCGTGTTGTTACTGTTTACGTCTAGACGACAGATGGAGTCGGTGCTCGAGCAGATTGAGCAGGGACTCACCCACCATGTGCTGGTTCAGGATCGGATGAGCAAAGCCCGATTGTTGGATCAGCATCGGATGCATATTGATGCGGGAGAGGCTTCCGCTATCTTTGGCTTGGCTAGCTTCTTTGAGGGTATTGATTTGCCCGGCGAATATTGCCG
>JADHQF010000046.1 GCA_016778085.1 Luminiphilus sp.
GGACCGCCGCTACGTCATTCCTCTCCAAGCCGTAACTGATGGTGTGCGACCATTCTCCCGACTCCAAGACAACTTCGGTAATCGGATCATCGAGCCCGGCCCATATCCAACCTGCGATCGTGAGCTCCCGCTGATCCCACATCTCAGTATCGGGAAAATCTACAAAAAATCTCGGGGCCTGCGTTTGCGCTGTTTCAGCTGAGACGACAGTGGCTGTCGCCACGATAGCGATGACAAAAACAGCAATACACAGGACGATCGCTTTACCGACCGGCCTCGCAATGACGCTAAATTGAGCTGAGCAGCTTATTTTTTAACCTCCAGTATCCACGGACACGACAACAGCGCGTTCATCGTCGGCAGCAACCTACCCAAATCAAAGTGGTTTGTGCCGCATCGCGAATACCTGCCGGTCGAGAGATAGCCAAATCTCTCAATGAGTTTACAAGGATACGGGAAGCGGCTTGTTAACTGGCTGAGTGAGCGACTCGGGCGCGACAGAAAAACCAATGATGGCGCTGTAGCCAGCCGTTTGCTCCCTGTGAACAGTGCCCGCGGTAGCAACGATCTTTGCGCCACGCTGACAGGTCACTGGCTCATCATCACCCTCTACCCATACGGTGAGCTCACCACCCGTCACGTAAAGCACCGAGTCAAAATCGTGCCAGTGCAATTCGTTCTCCTCAGCGGGAAAATCAAAAGCCATGGCGTGGTAACCCATGGCCTCGATCTCTGAGTGAGCCTGTGCTTCGTCATCAAAGGAAAGAATTTCGTTCATGGCTGAGCCTCCGTCATGCGTTCTGGCTCTACTTTATCTGGATCAGGCACACTTGCACACCAGTGCAGTTGTGCGCTCTCGCGGCGAAGATACCCGCGGACGAGCCGCCAGCATTGGCCACCGCTAACGGGCATCCAACTGATGATGCCCGCAAGTCAGGACGATGCCCTCCGTCCGCTCGCAGCATCGATAGAACTCATGCTGGGGGCGTAAGCCACTACTCTTCGTCGCCCTCGTGATTGAGATAATCCCTGATCACCCGGCGCCACATCCAAAGGCCCGACGTGACCAGGACCAATCCATAGCCGAGCGCGAGCACAACCTCTCCACTCACAACGCGACCTCCTGCACCACTTGCTCGGTACTTGCGATCGCTTGCCGGTAAGGCACGGCATAAAACAGGGTCAACGCCACAGCAATCATCGCGCCCATCGCCACCATCACCTTTGGCCATACCAAGGTCTGCCGGATGACGGCCGGGTCCCGCTCCTGTGGCGGCATGCGATGCAATGCCTCGCGATAGTTTGCCTCCGTCACGGAGACCACGCCCCGATTAGAGACCACCCGTACCACGAGATAGCTACTGACAACACCAACCAGAATCGGATCAGCCACAACCGGCCACTGCACCCATCCCGCCAGAGACAAGGCATTCATGGTCACGTTCACACCGAATCCCGCCACCATGCCCCAAAAGGCGCCTGCCTCTGTGAGTCGCTCGCTCCAGATGCTCATAAACGCCACCACGCCCCAGGACGACGCAAACAGCGGGCCGGCAAAGTGGGTGAGCCAATAGATATTTCGCGGCAGCAACAGCGCCAAACCAATCACGGACAGGCCAACCATCAACATCGCCAAACGTGCTGCTCTTAAGTGCAAGCGGCTCTCGGTGTTGTTATCGCCACCCGCAGAGCCCTGCTCACTGCTACTCCCCAAAATGTCGTGACTGACGCTAAAGCCCACCAACGACAAGAAAGTTGAGGCAGAAGACAGTCCCGCCGCCAACACCCCGCATATCAGGACCGCCCCCAACGCCGCGGGTAATAAATTCATCGCGACCCAGATCATGGTGCTCTCGGCAGGTGTGATATCTGGGTTGATCAGATTTACTGTCGCGGCCGCGAAGTTGGTAATCAGATACAGCAACAACATAGCAATGAGCGCGCCGCAGGCCGAGCGCAGCACCACGTGTTCGCTTCTCGCCATCAGATAGCGACTGGTCTGCCAGGGGCTCACCGCCACTACGATACCCCAGGCCACGCCGAGGATGCTGGCCCAGATGAGCGCCTCCCACTCAGTCTGCCAGTAGACATCAGGCCCTATACGACCATGCCACGCGATGATGCCGGGTTTAGCCTCATACACCGCAAGGGATTGGATCGCACTGAACCAACCTCCGGCGGCGTCGACAATGAAAAAACAGGTAATGACAATAATTGCCGAGAACAGCAAGAACATCACCGTATCGGTCAAGATGACACCGCGAGAGCCCGAGTACAGCGTAAACAGCGTATAGCTGATCCATACCAGCAGTATGGCTGCCACCTCGCTGAACCCGGTAACCTCGGTAATAATAAGTGCCATACCCCAGGTGACAGCGAGTAAGTAAGCAGAGAGCCCCACAACAATGGAAATGCCGGCAAACATCTGAATGCGGCGGCTATTAAAGCGCGCCCGGAAAAAAGCGGGGACCGTCAAAGCCTCACTCCGACGCAGATAGCGACCAAAAAATACCGCCCCCACAATGTAACCGAGGCAGTTGAAGCAGGTCATGATGATGACCAAGGGCGCATGCCCTTGATAAGACATGCCCGCTTCGCCCATGAAGGCATTGGTGCTCATGAAACTGGCGACCAAGGTGCCCAGAATCAATATGGTCGGCGCATTCCGCCCGGCGACAAAAAAATCTTCCAAATGCCGAACCCGCTTTCCGGCATACCAGCCAATCGCCAGATAGCAGACCAGACTGGCGACAATACCAAGCTGAAAGCTGTTCATAGACCTGCCAACGCAATAGCGTTTGCAACGATGCCGCTTATCCCGTCAGGACGGCCTGCAGCGTCACGACCCATGTGCACTGCGGCGGTCATCGGCCAACGGTGATCGCCTCGATAATCAGTCGCTCGATCTCCCCCACATCTGCCTCCCGGGGGTTGGTTCCCGCCGCTGCGTCTTGGTGTGCCTTTTCCGCCAAACGGCCTGCCGCCTCCAGCGGCACCCCCAACTCGGAAAGCGTCACAGGAATGGAGAGCTGGTCGAGTAACGCACAAATTGCTGAGTGAAACGCCTCGAAATTAGCCTGCTGCAAACCCAGAGCACGGGACATAGCCGGCAACTTGTCCTCGATAGCCGGCGCGTTGTAGCGAAGCACTGCCGGCAGCACGACGGCATTAGTCAATCCATGATGCGTGTCGTACTCAGCCCCCACCATGTGGCTGATGGCATGCACCAGTCCGAGCCCTTTTAGAAACGACACTCCGGCGAGACAGGCGCCGATCTGCATCCCTCCCCGGGCCGGCATACTGTCGGGCGTCGCCACAGCGGTGGGCAACCAACGTCCTATCAACTCTAAGGCCTCCAGCGCGATCCCATCACACATGGGGTGATAGTCGGGAACACAGTACGCCTCAATGGCGTGCACCATGGCATCGACACCGGTCCAGGCAGTGAGCGAAGATGGCAAACCTACAGTGATCGCAGGATCGAGTAGCGTCAGTGACGGCTTGAGGTCCGGGTGCCAGACGCAGAGTTTCATACCTCGATCTGTGTGGGTAATCATCGCCGTACTTTCAGTTTCGGCCCCTGTACCCGCGGTGGTGGGAATACAAATCAGCTTCGGAAACACATGACCGGCAGGCAATACCGGGACGTCTCTGTCGAAATCAAATTGCCACACGTCGCAGTCATTGTTACCTGTCAAAGCAGTGGCCTTACCCGCATCCATACCGCTGCCGCCACCGATGGCAACGACACTATCGTGCCCGCCTTGGCGGTAGGTTTTTCGTGCCAACGCAATATCCGAGTCTTTGGGATTGGGTGCAACTTCAGAAAACACCGCGCTTTCGATTCCCGCGTTGCGAAGTGCATGCTGAAGGGTCTGTATGAACGGCAGCTCTGCAGACCCCTTGTCCGTGACGATCAGAGGGTTGGTCAGCGCCAAAGCCGATGCTTGCTGCCCCAGAGTCTCCAGACGCCCGGGCCCGTAGGCAATCGGCACGGGAAACGACCAATCGTGATTCTCCAGTAAATTTTCTCTATTTTTATCAACCATTTGTAACCCATACCTCAGAATCTATTGACTGGCAGCTCTCGGCACCAGCCTAGCGCAAAAAAAACAAATCTAGCGGATAAAAAATGAGATGCATCGGCGGCCCGCTTTGCTTATATTCTCGCCAAAATCGACGCCTCATTCAGGAACGATATCACGCCCTACAAAGTACCCAATAAAAAGACCGCCAAATCTCGGCGTCACAATAAAACCTGCCCAGTTCAGCGCCTGCGGGCCAAACTGAGTTAAACCTGCGAGACCACTAACTCATGAATCTACCTGTACTGTCCCTGTCTCGACGACTCCGTAAATCGCCCTTTGAAACACGGTCTCATGCCGGCGCTACAGCGGCCTCGGTATACAACCATGTTGTGCTACCTACCGCCTATGCGTCCCTTGAAGAGGATTACTGGCACCTCAGAGAGCATGTCCAGATCTGGGATGTGGCATGCCAGGTTCAGGTGGAAATTAGAGGGCCGGAGGCACTCAGGCTCGCTGAATATCTGACCCCCAGAGATCTGTCCAAGATAGTGCCCGGCCAATGCATGTATGTGCCGCTGATCGATGAAAAGGCCGGCATCATCAACGACCCCATCATCTTGTGCCTGGCACCAGACCGGTTCTGGCTATCGATCTCGGATTCTGACGTATTGCTTTGGGTTAAGGGTTTGGCCGTTGGTGCGGGCTTTGATGTCGAAGTCAGCGATCCAGACGTATTCCCCCTTTCTCTGCAGGGCCCCAAGTCAGAAACGTTGTTGAGCAGACTGATCGACGAGCCCGTCAGAGATATCCGGTTCTTCCGCTTCATCGAAACCCAGATTGCCGGAATACCGCTGGTGATTGCTCGCACGGGCTGGAGTGGTCAGGGAGGCTTTGAGCTCTACCTGAGCGACTCTTCACAGGGGGAGCGGTTGTGGGACATCGTGACCGAAGCCGGCGCCGACCTGAATCTGCGTCCGGGCTGCCCCAATTTGATCGATCGGATCGAGACCGGTCTGCTTTCCCACGGCAACGACATGACGCTCGACAACAATCCGATTGAGGCGGGGCTGGACCGCTTCTTCAAAATGGGCAAAAGCGCTGACTACCTAGGTCGGGAAGCATTGGAAAAAATTGCGGCGGCGGAGCCCGATATGAAGTTCGTACGAATCGTCGCTCAGGGAGAGCCCATCGCCAATCCCCGAGAGACGTACCCGATGGCGGCCGCAGACGGCCAGGGCGACGGTTGCGTCACCAGCATTACTTACTCACCACGGCTAAAGTGCAATGTTGGGCTGGGCTATTTGGCGGGAGAATGTGCGAGCGTTGGCAAAGAAGTGACAATCAGCGTAGCTGACCGCGTAATCTCAGCACATGTTGCCGACAACAACTGGACCACACAGCCCGAAGAGTAAGCTCACTTTGGCGTGTTTTTGTCGAGCGTCCGGGCCTTGGGTGACGAAAATGACGCGTCGAGCGGTAGGCACTCTTTCACTTCTCGCACCTCGGCCACCGAGCGTCCGAAGCTGTCCAGAATGAGCCTGCCTGGAAGGCCGGCCACCTCCGTCGACAGATTTTGGGGGTCCATTTCAAAAAGGTGAACCCAGTGCGCGCCTTCCGTATCCAGGACGTAGCACTTGTAGTCCGACCACTGCTGGGCTTGGGCACAGAACGAACACACCACCAAAGCCGCACCCACACACGCTTTCAATAATGGTGACATCATCACCAGCACTCCTCGGGCGTCTTCGCGCCGTTTCCTGTGAGCGTCATAGTAGGGCAGCTGGCATCTAAACTAGCCTGCCTCCCCTGCGCTGTCGCGGTGAGCGTGAATGACAACGCGGTCACTGCGACCGCCAACTGATACCGCCCGCCCTCGGTGACAGCCGGATTATTGGCTTCCCCCAGCGCGGTCAGGTCCGCGGCATACTGCCGCTGATCAAGATAGTACTGCTCCTGAAGATTCGCGAGCCGATGTAGCGCAGTATGAGCCTCGGCACGATAGCCACGCCCCGCATAACTCTGATAGCTCGGGTAGGCCATAGCGGCAAGAATCGCCACTACCACCACTGCGATCATCAATTCCAAGAGCGTAAAGCCGGCGTCAGCACGCATAGTCAATCTCCGTATTGATAATAAATACGCTGCGGTGTGAGCGTCTGCTGGGTCGCGATCGTACCGGTATTGTCATCACCGGCCCCCACGCCCACCAAATACAAGCTGGGATTCCACTCCCCCTCATCATCTTCGTCAGGCGGCGGCACCAGTACCTGCGGTGTGTCTGGCAAACGTGCGCCGACACTCATCCAGGTGAGGCGCCGACCTTCCTGCAATGAGAATGCATAAAGGAAACCCTGACCAGCGGTCACGCAGGCCTCTGCTTCCTCCAGGTTACCGGGGACAAAGGTGGTGAAATATGCCTGTCCGGCGATCAAAGTGGGCGCCGACAGCGACTTCTCTTTTGCCGCCAACGGCACATACCAGCCGCGCCGCTCGCCTAGATTCAACTGTGCCGTCAGCAGTGCATCGTCATCTGCTGCACTGCTGAATGGGTCACCAGCAACACTATAGAGGTCACCCACCCGGATCGGCGCAGGCGCGGGATTGTCGTCCTCATCAAACGTTTGCGTTTTGATCGACCTGTCCTGCAAGGCAAACAGGTAATTTTGGGTACCTTCCCCATTGGGCTGCGTCCGGTCGCCGGAGCCGACCAGTAAGGCGTCGTAGGGTGTTTCGCGCGCCGTCGTGACGCTGACCTCCTCCCCGTCCTGGTCTACTAGAACGGTTTCTACGAGCGAAAAGGTCGTTTGCGCAACGGTGACCTCACCAAAGAATCGTCGATCATCCGCGTCCGTGGCGCCACCCAGTTCTGCAAAATGGATGGCAGACCAATCAACGGGGTCTCCCGTCGGCATATCAACACGCCAAATATTGCCGCCCGTATCTGGCGCGTACAGCCTGTCAGTGAACCCGTCACCGTCACTATCCAGAACTGTCACCTTGGCGGCAATGCTGTCAGCCACTGGCCACGAGGTCACGGATGATCCTCCGCCGGACTCGGCTGAAAAACGGTGCATGAGCTCCCCGGTTTCGGCGTCGAGAAGGAAAATGGCACGACCCATGGCGTCGACAGTCCCCACACCCGGTGCATCCTTGTTCACGTCGTAGCCACCACCCACAATCATGACAGGCGCGTCCCTCTCGGGAACCTTCGTAATGACAGGCTCAGACCAGGTCTGACCCAATTCAGACATACCTGGCGACTGCGAACTCACTGACCACATAAGCTCCGGAGAATCCGGGTCTGATATATCCAATGCGTAGTAAGCTCGGCCGCCGCGACGCAGACCGAAAAACACCCACACCTTGTCGGTCCCGGGCTCGATATTGCCGTCAGCATCCTCGTCGAAAACATAGGCGGTTGCTGCGCCGTCGACACCGTATACGGTGTGACCACCGGTTTGCGCGTTGGTGCGGAGTTCCCTGAGGGTCGGCAGCATGTCAGGCAGGTAATAGGACCAGCTCTCATCGATGCTATCGCCATTGTCTTGAAACATGTGGAGATAGCCGTGATTGGTGCCCATCAGTACCCGCACGCCCTTCGCATCCCCAAAACTGAGTGCCAGCGGCTTGGAATGCAGGGGATCACCAATCACGTCTAAGCGCGTTTCTGATCGGTTCCCATCGCCATTGTCATCATCGACATCCTGCCCCAACAACCAGTCGATGTATTCGCCCAGCTCGTCCGTGTCAGAAATACCGATCGCCGACAGCAACGCTGCCTCGCCGCCGACAGCCGCGGCAAGGCTATCCTCGGTCATCTCAACCAGCTCGCCGGTGACGCCAGCCGGGTTGGTCAGCACCCGTCGACCGCTGCGATCGATCACGTGCTCCATCGCGCCACCAATCAACACATCGTTACCATCTCCACCGCTCGAAGCCTGCGAGCAGATCGCAGAGGACGTCCAGATACTGCAGGCGCCGTCGGCGATACTCCCCTCGGCGTTAATGGCCACGCTACCGCGCTGATCTTCCACTCTGCCGTCGCTGGCGATGCGGAGCTTTTTCAGATTTCCTGCCCACCGTGGCCTGTCAGAGGGCAGAAACATGGCGTAGTAAATCGCGTCCAGCGTCTGAGTACGATCGAAGCTGTTCGCCGCGATGGAGGGGGATGTAAAACTCGAGTTAACGGCCAGAATTTCACTGAAAATTTGTTGCAGTGACCCCTGCAGCGCCAGCGCATCCTCAGCCGCGTAGTACTGTCCTCCCCCCCGAAGCGCCGTCTCCTCCAGCAGTGCCGCGGCGTCTACCGCACCCTGAGAAAATCCAATGGTATAGGTCACCACTTTCTGGTTACCTTGCAGCTCATCATTCACATCGTTTTCTTGCAGCCAGCCCGCAACACCCGCCAGATAGCTCCCATCAAAACTATCCGAGCCACTTAGACCCAGCTCAGACCGAATGAGACTGTCATAACTGTTGTCACGGGTCGGTTCGCCGTCCGTGATGAGAATGACATAAGACTGAGGCTGACAACCCTGCATCGGACTCACATAACGCGAGCCATTGGTGATGCTGGCATCAGCCGCTGGCGTCTGGCTTCCAGCCTTGTTACCACCCAGCACCGCCCCACCGGAGTAGTAGCGATAAGCCTCAAACAGCGATTCGCAGAGCGGCGTCCATGTTTCCGCATTGAGTCTGCTCACGGTATCCACCAGCGCAGCACGATTAGGATCAGTCATTTGCCGCACGCCCGAGACGATACGCCCACCGTCATCACTGCCAATCGACGATCCGCTGTTGTAGTTATAATTAAACACCATGAGGCCAAAATCGACGCCGGGCGTAGTGTTAATTAGACTCGTGATCGTGTCCCGCGCAATCGCGATGCGCTGACGCTGGATCGGCTCTTGGAAATCTCGGAGGTAGGTCAAATAGTTTTCAGTAAAAATCGTCGCCGCATCGCCCTCACCAAAACCCGTTTCATCGTAAGACACAGCTGCTGCCGCATCCCGCTCAGCCTGACTCGCGCCCAAGCTCACGCCATCAAACGGCTCATCGGCATCCCCGTTTTGGGGAAAACCGATACCGCGGAAGTCAGAGTTGGACGCAGCTGGTGCATTCGTCGGGTCTGTGGCATCTAGGTCTGCGGCACAATCAAAGACCGAAGCTCGCATTCTGTTGTAACCAGAGCCACCGCCTACCAATGGTCTCCAGGTTCGCGCTCTCCACCCACCACTATCTCTAAAGTAGCGAAAATTACTTGTGAAACGCCCCTCGTACTCGAGCACAGAGAAACTAGGGTCAGCTGGATGCGGCGCATTGCTGCTGGCACAGGCATTATTTTGCGCAAACAGATAACGCCACTCTGAGCCGCTTTGCGGATCGGGATAATCGTCAGTATCGACAGACCCAAGCACATAAAACAACCTATTCCCACCGTACCCCGTGTAATCGAAACTGGGGTCAAAAGGCTCCGCGGCCACCGCCTCCTCCGTCCGCATAGAGCCCGAGTTGTCAAAAACAATCAGCACCTGGGGCCGCCCTTGACCTGTGGACAGGCCATTAGCAATGTAGAGTTCGGTGTCATCGGCGTGCAGCAGGGCAGAATACGCCGCGAGCACTCCGACTACCCCGAGTATCCTCGGCCACTTATTGGACCTTCCTTGGTCTAACACGATTATCCTCCTGAGGTGTTGAGCACGGGCTGCTCTACGCCCGTCACAACAGACAAACTGCCGCGATTGTTCTTACCGTAGGTGACGGCACTGTCCAGCTCACTATGACGGCAGGCCACAATGCCAACCGCCGTCGCGGATCGGGACCGACGACACTGCGTCTCAACACGGAACGTCACCGTGTTCACTACCCCAGATGCTTCTGTCGAGGTGTAAACGTCGGCATTACTGATTAAGGCGCTCTCGCCCCGCGCAAGCCGCTGCGATTCAACGAATCCGGCCTGCGCACCGTTAGCCAGGTGCCAGGCTTCGGAACGCGCATTGGTGGCCGCGGTCAACTGTGCCGTCATTCTGGCGCGCGTTGCGAGCCCGACGGCGAGCATGGTGAGTACCAGCAGCATCAGAAAAACCACAATAATGACGATGCCTCGCTGGCGCTTCATTGCTCCACTCTCTGCGTCGTCAACCACGGGTTCTGCACCATGATGGTGGTAGACACCCGTTTTCTGCGAAAGCCATCGTCGGCGGCTACGCGGTCTCCAGCCGGCATGCGATAGGTTCGATCACCGCCCGCGGAATAGGTGTTGTCCTTTGTCACCGCCCTCACTAGCAAGTGCACTCGCACTGTCAAAACCTCGGTGCGATTCACCTGATCCCAGACGGCATCATCGACATCATTGGACATCAGATAATTGTCGACCGTACCGTCACCGTCCATGTCGACACCAAACTCAAACTGAATCGCCTCGATGCCCGCCGCAAGCGGCTCTGCCACTGCCATCAAGTCACCGCGCGCCAGACCATGGCGAAACAGGGTCGGCTCCCCCAATTCATTATTCGCGACGTAATAGACGCGGTGCTGATATTCGTAAATACGCCCACCGGGCAGCACCGGCGGGGTCTCGTTTCCGGCAAAAAACGCGATCTCGTTGATGTTGACGATGGCGTAGTAGCGATCTGCAGACGGCGTCCCGACAACCGGCGCACCCTCAAGCCTTTTGACCTGCAACACGTCCGACCCCGGCACTGCTCCCGACTCACAGCTCATCGCAGGATCAGCGCCTCTCGTCGTCGCCCAGAGCGTCCGAAAGTTGCCGATTCCATTTGGAAAACTGCCGTTGTTCAGACCAGCTCCCACACAATCAGTGCCAGAGACTGCTGGGGGTAGTGTCGCGTTGGTACCGGTAATCAGGTCCACTCCTGATAAATCAGAGAAAAAGCCGCTTTGCGCCATATCTTCTTCGATGACGCGCAGCGCCAGACGGGCACTCTCCTGCAGTTGATTGAACTGACCCGTCGACTGGACGCTGGCAGATGACATCTCCAACACGGAGAAGGTCGCAGCTGTGATGAACAAGCCAACGACCAGCGCAATCAGCAGCTCGGTCAGACTTAATCCTTGCTGACGTCTCATATACCTTCCACGATCGTGGTCGCAATTCTGACGCTTCGCCGTCGCGCATCGGCTTGACCACACAGCGCTGCACTACCGCCAACAGCGCCATCAACGGTTTCATCCATGCCCCGCCAGGTGACGACTACCTCGACCGCTGCATCACTCACCGTCACACACCCGCGCATGCCACTGGCGCCGCCGATCGCGCGGTCACCCATCATCTCGTCACCGCCGGTGAGCATTTGGTGCCACAGATGCTGATCCCACTGCACCATTTCCGAAACGGCACAGCCGCCCTCTTCAGTCGTCAAATTGACGCAGGATTTAGCAGGCGAAGCAGAATCGCCCACCCCATAGTCCCGAGAGGCGTAGTTAGACAGTTGAGACGGATTCACCCGCATTCTCTCGACGATGTCCGTCGCGAGCGCATGGGCTTGGGTATATTGGAAGGATTCGTAGCTGCCGCGTTTGGCTACGAGGTGGAGCTGAAAAACCCCCAAAAGACCGACCGATACGACCAATGCCGAGATCAAGGCCTCTATGAGCGTGACACCTTCCTGATGTCGTTTCATCTATGCATCCATGCATGTGACTTTTTCGTTATCGGAGATATTACGCTATCGCAACTGGCCGCACATCTGAAATAATCTGGTAAAAGTGTAGCGGTCTTTCGTCGTTAACAAGGAGGTAACGATGGTGCTTCGCGTGAAGGGACTGACCCTCATAGAGCTACTGGTGACGCTGGCTGTAGCGGCGATTCTCATCACCGTCGGTGCGCCCGCCATGACCAGCATAATGGAGCGCTTCCGCGCCCAAGACGCCGTCAGTCAGTGGCAAGGGGATCTTGTCTACGCCCGCCAGGTGGCCGCGGCCTACCAAACCTCGGTCACTGTTTGTCCAATGGGCGGCTCCACAAGTTGTGATGGTGACTGGACCGGCGGCTACACCGCGTTTATCGACGAGAACAGCAATGGCACCCTCGACGCCGAGGATGAATCACTTCATCAACGTGGCGCGATTAACGAAAAGGACCACATTAATCCCGCTGCGCCGCAGCAGTTTCGCTTTACCGAGGACGGCTTCTCAGAGGATTCAGGCGCACTGATCTACTGTCCGGGGCAGACTGACAGCCCGCTTAGCCTGGGATTGTCCGTCAGCAGCACCGGTCAAACACGTCAGCTCGAAAACGGTCAGAGTTGCGAGTAAATCCGAACCAGCAGTCACGCCAATCCGTGCACCATTTTGGTCTCGAGGAAGTCTTCCAGACCCATTTCTCCGCCTTCCCGACCGTTACCCGAGGCTTTGTAGCCACCAAACGGAGACCCGTATTCATAGGCGCCGCCATTGATATGCACCGCACCCGCTCGCAAAGATCGCGACATTCTGGCCGCGCGCTCCGCGCTACCAGTCTGAACATACGCGGCTAGACCGTAGGGTGTGTCGTTGGCAATCGCGACTGCCTCCTCCTCGGTATCGAAGGGGATAATCGCGAGAACAGGTCCAAAAATTTCTTCTCTGGCGATCCTCATGGTGTTGTCCACATCGGCAAAAATGGTGGGCCGAACGAACCACCCCGTCTCGAAACCCTCGGGACGACCCAAACCTCCCGAGATCAGATTGGCGCCCTCATCAATGCCAACCTGAATCATATTTTGCACTCGATCAAACTGAATTTGATCGAACAAGGGGCCGATGTGATCGCCCTCCTCTTCGGGATTTCCCACGACAGTAGCTTCCGCCGCGCGTCGGGCAATCTCCACCACCTCGTCGTAGCAGGACCGCTCAACCAACAGTCGCGTAGGCGCGTCACAAGATTGCCCCGTGTTGAACATGCACTCGGCAACGGATTGCGTGACCCGCTCCTCAAGGTCGCAGTCGGCAAACACAAGGTTCGGCGATTTGCCGCCGAGTTCGAGGGTGACGCGCTTCACTGAGTCAGCCGCGTCGCGGGTCACTGCGGTACCGGCCCTGGTTGAACCGGTAAAAGACATCATTTGCACATCGGGGTGACGAGACAGCGCGCCGCCTACAACCGGCCCAATCCCATTCACCAGATTGAAGACGCCCGCGGGCACACCTGCTTCATTCAGGATCTCCGCGTAAAGCATGGCCGACACGGGGGTATGCTCACTGGGCTTGAGGACACAGGTACAGCCTGTTGCGATCACTGGAAGCACCTTGAGCACGACCTGATTCATCGGCCAATTCCACGGCGTAATCAGCCCGCAGACACCGATCGGCTCCCTGAGCAAAACCTCACCGTTCTCAAACCGCTCTTGCTCCTCCAGCTTTTCCAGTGCCGCAACAAATCCATCGAGGTGCCCGATCGCGGCGTCGGCCTGCGCGTCTCTGCTCATTGAAATCGGCGCCCCCATCTCCAGACGCATGGCTTGCGCAAGCTCCTCAAATCGGCGTTCGGTCACCGCTCGTATACGGGCGAGCAAATCGAGTCGCTCTGCCTTACTGGACAGGCTGAATTGCGCAAAAGCAGCCGCAGCGGCAGCAACCGCGCGATCCACATCGGCCTCACCACCCAATGCCACCTCTCCGACCTGCTCCACTGATGCTGGATTCAGCACCGGCATCCTGTCGGTGGAGAGTGGCTCCACCCATTCTCCATTGATGTAGAACTTCAATAACTTATCCAAGATGTTCGACTCCTTCGCAAACCGCCATCAGGCGCGCAGCCATTTTGGCAAAACTTCGGGCGCTACCGAGACGCCCTCCCCAACTGAAACCACTCCTGGCACTTCTACCACACCGACCAGGCCCCGACTGAACTTGGAGGCTTCGATAAAGTCCGACTCCCCCAGCGCCACGCCGGTGGTGG
>JADHQF010000047.1 GCA_016778085.1 Luminiphilus sp.
ACGTCAGATCCTGATTCCCAAGCGCAACCCCGCCTAAGCCCTTTTTTTGGAGAAATCCCATGAGCCACGACGCCTCTGTCGAGCTACAAATTCTTGCCACCATCGACAAGTGGGTCGAGCAGGAACTGCGCCCCATCGCGCGCGAGTTCGATCAGGCGGACGAGTACCCGGTTGACCTAGTTGAACAAATGAAAGAGTTGGGACTGTTTGGCGCCACGATCTCTGAGGAGTATGGCGGCCTGGGTCTGAGCGCCTCCACCTACGCACGGATTGTCTCGCGGATATGTGAAGTCTGGATGGCGCCCTCGGGCATCTTCAACTCTCACCTGATCATGGCGAACTGTGTCGAACGCGCCGGCACCCAGGCCCAGAAGGAGCACTTTCTGCCCAAGTTCGCGACCGGAGAACTGCGTGGCGGTATTGGCCTGACCGAGCCGGACGCCGGGTCAGACCTACAAGGTATTCGTCTGGTCGCCAAGAAAGATGGTGATCACTATATTTTGAACGGCACCAAGACCTGGATCTCCAACGGGATTAAGGGCAATTGTCTCGCCGTACTCACCAAGACCGATCCCAGCGCCTCGCCGCCGCACCGCGGCATGAGCCTCTTTATCTGCGAGAAGGGCGAGGGCTTCAGTGTCGGTAAAAAGCTCAAGAAACTGGGTTACCGTTCGATCGACAGCGCCGAACTGATCTTTGAGGACTTCCGGGTCTCCGCGGACAATTTGGTGGGCGGGGAAGAAGGCAAGGGCTTCCAGCAGGTTGCCGGTGGCCTTGAGCTGGGGCGCATTAATATTGCTGCGCGTGGCGCGGGGATGGCAAAGGGTGCGACCAATATGGCCCTCCATTACGCAATGGATCGAAAAACCTTTGGCAAGGCCATTGCCGAACATCAGGCCATCCAACTGAAACTGGCCGAAATGTCGACCCGCGCGGCTGCGGCTGAATTATTGGTGCATCAAGCCGCCGACAAGTTTGATCGCCACGAGCGCTGCGATCTGGAGGCAGGACAAGCTAAATTCTTCGCCTCGGAAGCGGCGGTGCAAAACAGTCTCGATGCGATGCGGGTCTTTGGTGGTTACAGCTACTCTCCAGAGTATGAGATCGAGCGTTTCTACCGAGACGCGCCGCTGCTGTGCATTGGTGAGGGCACCAACGAGATCCAGCGCATGATCATCGCCAAACAGATGGTGGCGCGGGCCAGCTGATCAATCCAGTACCGTCATAAACTCCGCAGCATCCAGTCGTTCTGTGCGGTAGGTATTGATTAGTGCTTCCGGGTCGGCGTATCCAAGAGACATGCCGCATACAAGCATCTGCTCGGCGGGTGCTTCCAGAATAGACATTACCGTATCATGGTAAGGGCAGAACGCCGCTTGAGCACAGGTCTCCAACCCCATTTCCCGGGCGGCCAACATGAAGGATTGTAAGAACATCCCGTAGTCGACCCAGCTGCCCTGCTCCATATCCCGGTCGATGGTAAAGAAGAGGCCGACTGGCGCACCAAAAAACTGATAGTTCTGCACTCGGTAGCTTTTTACTGCCTCGGCGTCCTGCCGCTCTATTCCTAGCAGCCCGTATAACCCAAAGCCTGTTTGTCGGCGTCGACCGATATAAGGCTGTCGCCACTGGCGGGGGTAGTAGTGGTATTCGTATTCACCCTCATCACCATCTAAATAACGCGCCGAACAGGCGTCTGTAATGCGCTGTTTGCGCTCATGACGCACGATATAAGCGTGCCAGGGCTGAATGTTGGACCCGGACGGTGCCCGCCCAGCAATATTCAAAAGTGCTTTTATCTGATCGTCAGTGACGGGTCTATCGCTCAGAAAAGCGCGAATACTCTGCCGGCCGACGATGGCCTCACTGACGCGCACGATTTAACTCAAGCGCACTGCTTGGACAGCCAAGTGTGGGCTCTTCCGCCCTGGGGAGCGCCGATCATTTCGCTCAAGAGCGCAACCGCCTCCAGAAGCTTGGGCATATCGAGCCCGGTTTCATAACCAATTGACTCGCATAGCATCACCACGTCTTCAGTGGCCACATTCCCTTTGGCGCCGGGCGCAAAGGGACAGCCTCCCAGCCCCCCTGCCGAGGCGTCGAACTGACGGACACCCGCCTGCAACGCGGCGTAAACGTTAGCCAGACCCATGGCACGGGTATCGTGAAAGTGACACCCCAACCGCTCGGGTCCATATCGATCAACCAGTTTGTGCATCATAGAATGCACAGCGGCAGGATTGGCGGCACCAATGGTATCGGCAATCATCAAACGCGCTGGCTTGTGCTGCATCAAGCGGTCCACCTGCTCCAGCACCAGCGATTCCTCAACGGCTCCCTCATAGGGGCACTCAAACGCCACAGCGAGATAGGCGTGGATATCGACGCCCTCTGCTGCCGCACGATCCAGAATCTCCTCCCCCATGACAAAGGTGTCCTCGAGGCTCTTGCGGATATTGTTCTGGTTCATCTCTTCAGTGGCAGCAAGCGCGATGGCATGACTGCGAATACCCGCCATGATGGCCAGTTCGTATCCCTTCATGTTAGGTACCAGCGCGCTGTAGGCAAGCTGTGCCGGCGGAAGATTCGCGGCTATTTCGTCCGTCCCTGCCATCTGGGGGACGGCTTTAGGCGACACAAACGACCCGATCTCAAGCTCGGGCACGCCGGTCTCGGCAAGGGCAGCCAATAGCGCGACCCGCTGCTCTACGCTGAGGTGCTTGGGCTGCGCCTGAAGCCCGTCGCGGGCTGCAACCTCTTTGATAATCACCTTCTCGGCCATCGTTATCTCCTTTTAAGAGGGCTCTGGAAGCTCCGCCACCGGACCGTGGCGGCGCCAAGTGTAGCGCCACTGGGTCAGCGTCACCACTCAGGGCTCGAGCCGGCTCAGCTTGCCGTCAGCCCACGGGCGGCGTCGGCAATAGAAGCGGCGTCGACCTTAAAGTGGGCGCGTAAGTCTGAACGCCGCTCACTCATCCCAAAACCATCGGTGCCCAGAGCCGTAAACGGTCCGGTTATCCAGCTCGCAATCATACGAGGCAAGGCCCGCACGTAATCCGTCACGGCGACAGTGGGCACATTGGTCTCAGGAAAAATCGTGTCCAACCAGGCTGGCTCAGCATCGGCAGTGCCCGCCTGCTCTGCTCGCTCTGCATCGCGCGCCAATTCGACATAGCTGGTGATGCTATACACGGCCACCGAGTAACCCTCTGCCCTAAGCGTCGCGGCCGCCTGCATCACTTCGAACAGAATCGTGCCGGATCCCAGTAGATTCACGCGTGGCCCGTCGCCCGTGGCGGACTCCAGCAGATAACCACCCCGCACCACGCCCTCGTCGAGATCTTCATGTGCGGGTCGAGCCGGCATGTGCAGCGCTTCGTTGTACATCATCAGGTAAAACAGCTCGTCGTGATCCTCCACGAACATCCGCTGTATGCCGAATCGGACAAGAATCGCCAATTCCCAAGCGAAGGCACAATCATAGGTGCGCACCGACGGCACGGTGCTCGCGAGAATCGGAGAGTGCCCGTCCTGATGCTGGAGGCCCTCGCCGTTCAAGGTGGTGCGGCCCGCCGTACCCCCCAACAGAAAGCCCCGGGCCATCATGTCGGCAGATGCCCAGATCATGTCGCCCACGCGCTGGAAGCCAAACATAGAATAGAAGATGTAAAACGGGATGGTGGGCACCGCAAAGGTGGCATAGGCAGTGCCCGCTGCAATGAACGAGGCAATCGCCCCAGCCTCGCAGATACCCTCCTGCAAAATCTGCCCGTCAATCGCTTCCCGATAAGTATTTAATGCCTCAGCGTCGACGGGGGTATACCGTTGACCGTCGGGCGAGTAGATGCCCGCCACCTTGAACAATGCGTCCATGCCAAAAGTGCGCGCCTCATCCGGCACGATGGGCACAATAAACTCGCCTACCTCAGGGTCTTTCAGAAGCTTGGTCAACAGGCGCACCATGGCAGTGGTCGTAGATAAGCTCCGTGACTCGCTACCTCCGTCGAAGGTCGTGAAGATCGCCGCATCCGGCGCCTTCAGACTGGCGGCAGGTACCTCGCGTCGGGGTAGATAGCCGCCCAGTGCTTCCCTGCGCGCCCGCAGGTATCTGAGCTCGTCGCTGTCCTGCTCCGGACAATAAAAATCGGCCCGGGCAATCGCCTCATCGTCAAGTGGTATCCCCCAGCTGCGCGCACAGGCGATCCGCTCCTCGCGGCTCAAGTCTTTCTTTTGATGCGCGGTATTGCGCCCCTGTAAGGCAGAGCCCATGCCATCACCCTTGACAGTCTTCACAAGAATGACTGTCGGGCGATCCTCACTCTCACAGGCCCGGCGGTAAGCGGCGTAGAGTTTTTTCGGGTCCTGCCCACCACGCTTGATCTGCGCCACCTCGACGTCGGTGAGCGTATTCATAAGCTGCTCTAGGCGGGGATCGCCGTGCACCCAATGCTCGCGCTGCTCGTCTCCAGGGAGGATGGAGTAGCGCTGATAGTCACCGTCGAGACACTCCTCCATGCGATGGCGCAAGACACCCTCGTGATCCGAGGCAAGTAGCACATCCCAGCCACTGCCCCAGATCACCTTCAGGACTTGCCAGTCGGCGCCGCGAAACGCCCGCTCCAGCTCCTGAATGATTTTTCCGTTACCGCGCACCGGTCCATCGAGGCGCTGCAGATTGCAGTTGACGACAATCACCAAATTGTCGAGCCGCTCTCGGGCGGCGATATTGATGGTGCCCAGCACCTCGGGCTCGTCGGCCTCACCGTCGCCGATAAAGCACCAGATCCGCGCGTCATCGGCCGCCAGCAGTCCGCGATGCTGAAGATACTTGGCGAACCGCGCGATATAGATAGACATTGGCACGGACAGGCCCATTGAAGCGTTGGGCACCTGCCAGAACTCGGGCATGGATCGTGGGTGCGGGTAGGAAGGCAAACCCCCGCCCTCTCCCAACTCACGTCGGAAATTACGCAGCTGCTGCTCGGTCAGCCGTCCTTCCAGATAGGCTCTGGCATAGATACCCGGCGCGGCGTGCGGCTGGGGGAGCACTAGGTCTCCCCGGCCTTCGGCGCTGAAAACGTGATGAAAGGCGGTCTCCATAGCGGTGGCGGCAGAGGCGTAAGTCGCAATGTGCCCACCCAAACCGGCACCTTCGTCCTGCGCCCGAAGAATCATGGCGGCCGCGTTCCACCGAATGATATTTTCAATGCGCTTCTCAAGCTCGAGGTCTCCCGGATACGGTGGCTGCTCTTCGGGAGAAAGCGTATTGATGTAAGGCGTGTTCAGTAATGCGTCAGAGAGCGTCACACCCTGATCGACGCTGTACTCCTGTAGCCGCCTGAGCAGCGCCCGCACGCCCTCGTCACCATATTCGCGCCGGATGTCCTCGAGCGCCGACCGCCATTCAGGCCAGTCGGCATCGATCAATGCACTGACATCAATCGATGTTGGCTGCGCATCACTCATCAGGCGAGCGTCTCACGCAATGACAGTGACGCTGGTTCTGGCACTGCTGTTTCAGATGGCTCATGATAGCGATAGTACCGAGTACGGTGAGCTGGACGCCAGTCATGTCAGACCGAAAAGCATTGGACAGAATCGACGGCGGGATGGGCCAAAAACCCGCATTGATTATTGTGGACGTGGTGGTGGGGTTTACCGATCCGGCCTGCCCGCTGGGTTCAGAGGCGGACGCCGTCGTGGCGGCCAATGTCGAGCTGATGAATGCCTTTCATCAGGCAGATCTGCCCGTTGCCCTGACCACAGTGGTCTATCACAACGAGGAACAAGCTTCCGTGTTTCGAGCGAGGGTCCCGGCACTCAACCTCCTGACCCCTGACTCAGAATGGATCAAATTTGATCCCCGGTTACCCATCGCCTCGTCAGATCTTCAGTTGGAGAAACGCCATGCCAGCGGCTTCCACGGCACTGAGCTGGATGACTGGCTGAAAGCAAAGAGCGTGGACTCTGTGGTGGTCACAGGCCTCACCACCAGCGGCTGTGTGCGCGCTACTGCAGTAGATGGATTACAGAATAACTACCGCGTCTTGGTGCCAGAGGAGGCCTGTGGTGATCGCGATGAACAGGCCCACGAGGCCAACCTTTATGACCTCAATGCTAAGTATGCTGACGTCGTCTCCGTCAGCGACGTGTTGGCGTCACTGTCCAGCTGAGTCCGACTGCTGCGCGGCAAATTGGGCTGCCTGTTCAGGCGTCGCCTCGGTCTGATACTGGGCCTTCCACTCGTCATACGGCATGCCGTACACGATCTCGCGGGCCGACTCTTTATCCAATGTCAATCCCTGCTCTCCAGCGGCTTCTGCGTACCACTTGGACAGGCAATTTCGGCAAAAGCCGGCCAGATTCATGAGGTCTATGTTCTGGACGTCTTTGCGACCGTCGAGGTGTGATAACAGTCGTCGAAAAACGGCTGCTTCAATCGATTCTTGACTCATACTGGGATTCATCTCCTCTCATTGTGGCGCAAATCGCTCACCACCATTACTCAGTCGGCGCCATCGAGCGCGCCAAAATCAGCTCACGGATCATCGCTCCTTGCCCGGGATATCGCCAAGCGCCATCGGGTAACGCCTCCAGCTTCCACCAAGTGACGTCTGCCACCTCCAGCGGGCGGTGGATACGCGGCTCCGCGGAGGCGGGCACCGCGCACCAATACAGATGGAAGCCATTATCGAAAACGATAGCTAAATCGCCAGCGCGAGCGGTCAAACCCGTTTCTTCAAACACTTCTCGCTCCGCACCACATCGCGGCGATTCTGACGCGTTAACACTGCCGCCGGGCAGCGCCCATTTATCAGACCAATCTTTGACCAGCAGTGCGCCCCGCGCATCCCAAACCAGACAACCCGCGCTCGGCGCCGAGCCCGAGTTGCCGGATGAACTGCAGGGCGGCGGTGCTTCTCCACAAGCCGCCACCAACATCAGGAAAAGCAGTAAGCCATTACGCCTCATACACCCAATCCACCGCGTCGTTACCCACCGCAATGCGCAGCTCGTCCAGCAACGCATCGCTCGGATGCACCTGCCAGGCGCCACCCAGACGCACGGCTACCGATCCTTTCGGCTGCACATATTCCATTACCACGGGGCACTGCCCGCCAACTGCAGAGCGAAGCGTGTTGGCTAGCAAGGTATTAAAACGCTCATCGACTCGATGACTGGGTACCCTAAGGCGCAGTTGCGACACTCTCGCTTTGCGGGCCTGTTCCAGCGATCTAACTGACTTAGTGCGCATCGCGAGACCGCCATTGAAGTCATCCACCTGCAGCCTGCCATCGAGCAAGACAATGCGATCCTTCTGCAATAGATCCCTGTGTTCCGTAAACACATCGTTGTAGACCGTGGCTTCGATCTGCCCTGAGCCATCATCCAGTGTCAGCACCGCCATCGGCCCCCGCTGGGTTTTGATGGTGCGGATATCGAGAATCAGACCAGCCACTACCGCTTGATTGTTGGCCTGCAGTTCGCGGATACGACGCGGAGCAAACTTCCGCACCTCGGCTTCGTAGGCCTCCATAGGATGCCCACTTAGGAAACTGCCGAGACTTTCTTTCTCAGCGTTCAACAATTCCGTCAAAGACCATGCCCGAGCGCCTCTGTGCTCATGGTAGGGATCCTCTGCGTCATCACTGGTTGCCATCACCTCACCGAACAAGTCATCAATACCCGCAGCGGTGTTGCTGGCCACCTGCTCGGCACCTTTAATGGCATCATCCAGCGCCGCCAGCAGCACCCAACGCTCCACTCCCAATTCATCGAGCGCGCCACTCTTTATCAGCGCCTCCAGTGCCCGACGATTCACTTTTCGTGGGTCCGTCCGCGCGCACAGATCGAACAAACTGGTAAACGGCCCGTCACTCCGCGCCGCCAGCAGTGAGCTGATGGGACCCTCTCCCAGCCCTTTTATCGCGCCCAGTCCGTAGCGGATCTGCCCCTCATTATCGACCGAGAAAGCGTATTGCCCAGACTGAATTGACGGCGCCTGAACCGTGAGACCCATTCGTCTAGCCTCATCCCGGAAGGTTAAAAGCTTGTCGGTGTTGTCGATCTCGGAGCTCATCACCGCGGCCATGAATTCAGCAGGGTGATGCGTTTTAAGCCAGGCCGTTTGATAAGACACCAGCGCATAGGCGGCTGAGTGAGATTTATTAAAGCCGTAGCCAGCAAATTTTTCGACCAGATCAAAGATCTTTATGGCCAAAGTGGGATCGATACCCTGTGCGGCCGCACCCTCCTCAAAGACGCTGCGCTGTTTGGCCATCTCCTCAGGTTTTTTCTTACCCATCGCTCGGCGGAGCAGATCGGCACCACCCAGCGTGTAGCCCGCGAGCACCTGCGCAATCTGCATCACCTGCTCCTGATACAGGATGACGCCGTAGGTGGGTTCTAGGATGGGTTTGAGCCATTCGTGCTGATACTGAGCGTCGGGATAGGCCAGCTGCTCGCGGCCGTGCTTGCGATCGATAAAATTCTCGACCATTCCTGACTGAAGAGGTCCGGGTCGAAACAAGGCCACCAATGCAATGATGTCCTCGAAACAGTCGGGACGCAGATTTTTGATCAGCTCCTTCATGCCGCGACTTTCAAGCTGGAACACCGCCGTGGTGTCACCACTCTGCAGCATACGAAAGACCTCGGGGTCATTAAGGGGCAGGCTATCAATATCTAGCGCCGTCTCTGCCCGCGCATCGATCATCTGGATCGCCCACTGAATAATCGTCAGCGTGCGCAGGCCCAGAAAATCAAACTTCACCAAGCCTGCTTCTTCAACATCGTTCTTGTCATACTGGGTGACGACACCGCCACCGTCTTCGTCGCAGTAAATGGGCGAGAAGTCGGTCAGCTCACTCGGCGCAATGACCACACCGCCGGCGTGTTTGCCCGCATTGCGCGTCACACCCTCGAGCTGCACCGCCATATCCCAGATTTCCTGCGCCGAGCTGTCCTCTTCAAGGAGCTGCACCAGCTGCTCCTCCTGCTCCAATGCCTTCGACAGGGTCATGCCCACTTCAAAGGGGATCAATTTGGACATGCGGTCCGCGAGACCATAGGGCTTACCCTGTACCCGCGCCACATCGCGTACCACCGCTTTGGCGGCCATGGTGCCGAAGGTAATGATCTGCGACACCGCCTGGCGGCCATAGGTTTGCGCCACATACTCAATGACTTCATCGCGGCGCTCCATGCAGAAATCCACGTCGAAGTCAGGCATCGAGACCCGCTCCGGATTCAGAAAGCGCTCAAACAGCAGGTCGTATTCGATCGGATCGAGGTCGGTGATCTCCAATGCATAGGCCACCAAAGACCCTGCACCCGAGCCTCTGCCGGGGCCAACCGGAATATCTTGCTCCTTGGCCCAGCGAATAAAGTCCATGACCACGAGGAAATAACCGGGGAAGCCCATCTGGTTGATGGTATTAAGCTCAAACTCAAGACGCTGACGATAGGGTTCCAACTGCTGTTGGTTCCATTCAGGAAACCGCCGCTGCAACCCCTCATGAGATAATCGGCCGAGGAACGCCTCGATCGTCTCTTCCTTGGGTACCGGATAGTTTGGTAGAAAAGGCTGGCCCAGCGTCAGAGACACCGAACATCGTCTGGCAATTTCGACTGAGTTCTCGAGTGCTTCAGGGATATCAGAGAACAACTCCGCCATTTCCTCGGCAGAGCGAAGGTACTGTTGATCCGAATAAGCGCGTATTCGTCGCGGATCATCCAACGTCCGCCCATCACCGATGCAGACCCGGGCCTCGTGGGCTTCAAACTCCCCCGCCTCCAGAAAACGCACGTCATTGGTTGCTACCACCGGGCAGTGATGCTCGGCCGCCAGCGCCACGGCTGCGTGGAGATAGTCTTCTTCGCCTGTTCGGCCTGTTCGCTGTAACTCCAAATAGAACCGGTCTGGGAAGCAGGCCTGCCAATCATGCAGCGCGGCGCGCGCATCAGCCTCGCGGCCATTCAACAATGCTTGACCGATATCCCCCTGCCGACCACCCGACAGAGCGATGACACCCTCGGCGTACTCCCGAATCCATGCCCGGTCCACCCTCGGCCTGCCCAAGTATTGCCCTTGCTGGTATGAACGTGACAGCAGCAGCATCAGATTGCGATAACCCGTCTCGTTCTGAGCGAGGAGACAAAGCTCATGGTGCCGATCCTCATCATGAGGATCTAGGACATGCAAGTCTGCCCCGACAATGAGTTTCACCCCCAGACTCTCAGCCGCCTTGTAGGCCTTTACCAAGCCAAAGAAGTTGTGGTGATCGGTAATCGCCACCGCCGGCATATCGAGCTCTGCCACGCGATCCAGCGTGGGACGAATGCGGAGCAAACCGTCAATCAGGGAATATTCGCTATGGAGCCGGAGGTGAACAAACGAGGTCATGCCTGAACGCTATCCCACCTGGGGGTCCGCCAGCAAGCGTCTGACGGGGCCAAAGCTTTTTCTGTGTGCGGGACACACACCCAGCTGTTCAAGCGCTGCCAAATGGACCTTCGTGGGGTAGCCTTTGTGACGATCGAATCCGTATCCGGGGTACTGCTGATTCAGCGCCATCATCTCGCCGTCACGCTGCACTTTAGCCAGAATAGATGCCGCACCAATGCTGGGTTCGGTCAAGTCGCCTTTGACGATGGCACGCGCCTCATAGGGCCACTTGGGCAAGCGATTACCGTCTACCAGCACCAGTGACGGTTGTATCGGCAGCGCCTCGACCGCCCGACGCATTGCCAACAGTGACGCCTGCAAGATATTCAGCTCATCAATCTCCGCCACGGTGGCGCGTCCGAGCGCCCAGCTGACTGCCTCGTCCCGAATACGCTCAGCCAATACTTCGCGTCGCTCTGGAGTCAGCATTTTGGAGTCTGTGACGCCATCGGGGTGTGACTCCGCCAGAATCACAGCTGCCGCCACAACATCGCCAGCCAGTGGCCCTCGACCCACCTCATCGACACCCGCTACGAGGTGACCCGCTGTACCTTCAAAGAGATCAGCGGATGTCATCACTCCTTAACCAACGGCAACAGCGCATCGATACTGCGCTCGGCAAAGTTGCCGCCGATCAGCCCAGCCAATTCGTCGAATCGTCCTACCTGCTTCGCCCCATCACCCTCCAAGAGTCCCGAAACTGCGTCGGCAAGCCGCGAGGCAGTGGCATGGTGCTGCAGGAGCTCCGGGACAATCTCTTCACCGGCCAACACGTTGGGCAAACCAACATGCGGAGTCTTCACTAGGCGCGACAGGATGCCCCAAGACAGCGATGCCATGCGGTAACTAATGACCATTGGTTTGCGCAACAGCATCGCTTCGAGTGTCGCGGTGCCAGAGGCGATCATGATCGCATCGCTACATCGCATGACCTCACGCCCCTGACCGCGAATCAGGCTCACGGATAGCGACTTCGACTGAAGCACCGACTCAATCTGTTGGTGCCGCGCGGCATTGGCCGCCGGGATCACAAAATGCAGGTTGGTATGTCGTGCCTGTAGCAGCTGCATGGCGTCAGCAAAGACAGGCATCAAATGCCGCACCTCCCCCTCCCGACTACCCGGCAGCACAGCCAGCAAGGTTTTGGTGGGCGGGAGTCCCATGGCGACGCGCAGCTCTTCTGCTACCGGTAACTGCTGGAGCTCATCCACCAACGGGTGGCCCACACACATCGCGTCAATGCCGGCCTCTCTGTAGATATCCACCTCGAAGGGCAACAAGCACAGCATGCGGTCGACCGACTCCCGGATACCTCGGAGTCGACCCCGTCGCCAGGCCCATACAGATGGACTGACCAGATGAGCAGTGGGAATCCCCGTCGCGCGCAGGCGGCGCTCTATCGGCAGATTGAAATCGGGGCTATCGACGCCGACAAAGAGGTCTGGCGTCACACGCTGCTGCTGCGCGATGAGCCGCCGGCGAATACCCAGCAGTTCCGGCAACCTTTTTAACGGCTCTACCAGGCCCATCACCGCCAACCGGTCTATGGCGCAGAGTGACTCAAGACCCTGTGACTGCATCTGGTCGCCGCCGATGCCTGTGATGTCGAGTGAAGTGCCCCGTTGCTGCCAGGCCCGCAAGATCGAGCCTGCGAGTAGATCGCCAGACGCTTCACCCGCGCACAGACCGAGGCGCAGCGACTCCTGTGACACTAACGAACGATGCCCCGTTGGGATTGTTTCAGTGAGTCGATCAGTATCTGGATACTGGGGGTCTCGGCTACCATGCTTTCGAGTCGTTCCAGGGCAGCGTCGAGCGTCAGACCTTGTCGATAGAGGATTTTGAACGCCCGTCTCAACTCTGATATCGCAGCGCTCTCGAAGCCGCGTCGGCGCAATCCCTCGGCATTGATCGTTTTCGCCTCAGCCGGGCTGCCTGCTACCGTGACGAATGCCGGCACGTCTTTGCCAATCGAGGTGCCCATGCCACTGAAGCTGTGCGCCCCGATCTTGCAGAATTGATGCACCAGCGTGTAGCCCGAGAGAATCGCCCAATCGCCAATTTCGACATGACCGGCCAGCGCCGTGTTGTTCACTAAAATGGTGTCGTTACCCACCAGACTGTCGTGGCCAATGTGGACGTAAGCCATGATGAGATTGCGATGACCCACTGAGGTCAGGGAGCGATCCTGGACGGTACCCCGGTGAATGGTCACGTTTTCTCTGATCACATTGTCATCACCGATATGCAGTTCGGTTGGTTCATCCCGATACTTCAAGTCGGGTGTCGCCTCCCCCACCGTCGAGAACTGGTAAATATGATTTCGCGCGCCAATTCGTGTGGGCCCTTTGATGACCACATGGGATTCGATCTTGGTACCCTCACCGATCTCAACCTTGGGCCCGATCAATGACCAAGGACCCACCTCCACGGATTCATGGAGGCGTGCGCCCGGGTCAACAATGGCGGTCTCGTGGATCACGGATCAACGATTGGCGCAGAGGATAGTGCCTGACGCCGCCAACTCGTCATCGACCCGAGCCTCGACCTCAAACTTCCAGATACCGCGTCTCTCGCTCACGATACTAGCGTACAGCATGACCTGATCCCCCGGCACGCAGGGTCGCTTAAAGCGCAGATTATCGGCCCCCACGAAGTAGTAGATCGAGCCGTCTGCTGGGGTTTTGTCCATGGTGACAAAGCCCAGAATACCGGCCGCCTGAGCCATGGCCTCAAGGAGCAGTACTCCCGGGAACACGGGCTTACCGGGGAAATGGCCGTCAAAGAATGGCTCATTGATGCTGAGATTTTTGTAAGCCTCGATGCGCTCACCCGGCTCTACCGACACCACCCGGTCAACCAACAAAAAGGGATATCGGTGGGGAAGTCGATTGCGAATTTCTTCAATGTCGAGTGTCACGCCTTGTCATCCTCTTGCTGATCGAGACCGGTGGCTTTCTCCAGTTCCGCAATACGTTTTGCCATCTGGTCTAATTGAGTAAATCTTGAGGCGCTTCTTAGCCAAGACCTGAGCGGTTGAATGGGCGTACCGGATGAATAGTGCCCCGCCTCGGTCACTGAGCTCGC
>JADHQF010000048.1 GCA_016778085.1 Luminiphilus sp.
GCGGCATCTTCAAGCCCGCTCGCTGAAGTGGACGCCGGGGCTGATGGGGCAGCGGCAGGATCCTGCCCTTGACCCGCCGCGCCCTCCGCTGACATCTCGGAAGCCTTAGTCCGCTCTGAAGCCTCCTGATCATCTTGTGAGGACGCATCAACACCTTCCTGTTCTGCAGTGGCTGGCGCGTCGTCAGTGCCTGCAGCGCCGGACTCGGCGGCCAAGGCCAAAATCACGTCGCCCTCGGATACCGAGTCACCCACCGCCACACGTAATTCGCTGACGACCCCCGCGATGGGCGCGGGAATTTCCATGGAGGCCTTATCTGATTCGACCACCACCAAGCTCTGCTCCACATCGATGGCGTCACCGGGCGACACCAGCACCTCGACCACCTCTGCACCCTCTGCGCCACCGATGTCCGGGACTTTGATCAGTTCGTCTGCCATATCCGATCTCCTGTCCTGCGCTCAGAGACGCATCGGGTTGGGTTTGTCGGCGTTGATCTCCAGCTCGGAGATCGCCCGCTCAACGATGCTGACATCCAGCTCGCCCTCATCCACCAGTGCGGTCAGTGCGGCCAGCACGATGTGTTCTCGACTCACCTCGAAGTGCTGCCGCAATTGCCGACGGGTATCGCTACGACCAAAACCGTCCGTGCCGAGCACTGTGAAGCGGCCAGGGACAAATTCGCGGAGCTGTTCCGTGTGGGCTTTCTGGTAGTCGGTCGCAGCAATGAATGGCCCGCTGCTCTCGGAGAGCTGCGCGGTAAGGTAAGGAACCCGGGGCGCCTCAGTCGGGTGAAGTCGATTCCAGCGCACAGCATCGTTACCGTCACGGGCCAGTTCGTTCACGCTCGTGAGGCTCCAGACATTTGCAGCGATACCGAAATCTCGCTCGAGCATGTCAGCCGCCGCCTCCACCTCTCGAAGAATCGCACCCGCACCCAGTAACTGGACAGAGGACCCCTGTGCGGCACTGGAGCGCAACCGATATACGCCGCGCACAATGCCCTCTTCGACGCCTTCGGGCATGCCGGGATGCACATAGTTCTCGTTCATCGTCGTGATGTAATAGAAGCAGTTCTCGGCCTCCTCAAACATCCGACGCATGCCGTCCTGAATGATGACCGCCAGCTCATAGGCATAGGCGGGATCGTAGCTGATGCAATTGGGTATGGTCGCCGCGATCAGATGACTGTGACCGTCCTGATGCTGAAGACCCTCGCCATTCAGCGTGGTGCGCCCCGCGGTGGCGCCGATCAAAAACCCGCGGGCCTGGCTATCGCCCGCCGCCCAGGCAAGATCGCCAATGCGCTGAAAGCCGAACATCGAATAAAAGATGTAAAACGGCACCATGGGGAAATCGGAGACGCTGTAGGAGGTCGCGGCAGCCAGCCACGCGGAGAACGCGCCTGCCTCGTTGATGCCCTCCTCGAGAATCTGCCCGGTCTCGGCTTCTTTGTAGTAGAGGATACCGCCTGAATCATGAGGGGTATAACGTTGCCCCGCCGAGGAATAAATCCCCATCTGTCGGAACATGCCTTCCATGCCAAAGGTGCGCGCTTCATCCGGGACTATCGGGACCACGCGCTCGCCGAGTGTTTTGTCTTTCAATAGCGTCGACAGGATGCGCACGAAGGCCATCGTGGTACTGATCTGGCGCTTGCCCGAGGTCTTCAGCTGCCCGGCGAATGCGCTACGGGGCGGTGCCGGCAGTGCATAGGAGGTTTTCCGGCGCGCGGGAATGTGGCCACCCAATTCAGCTCGCCGCTCGCGCATGTAGCGCATCTCCGGGCTGTCTTCGGGCGGTCGATAAAACGGCACATGCTTGAGATCTTTGTCACTGATCGGCACACCAAAGCGATCGCGAAACGCCTGCAGGCTCTTCATGTCCAGTTTCTTCAGCGAGTGGGTTTCGTTACTCGCCTCGCCTGCCTCGCTCGTACCGTACCCCTTCACGGTCATCGCCAGAATGACGGTTGGGCGTTCCACTTCCTCGCAGGCGGCCGCGTAGGCTGCATACACCTTGTAAGGGTCGTGGCCGCCGCGATTGAGGTACATGATGTCCTCGTCGCTCAGATCTTTCACCAGTTCGAGCGTCTCGGGATACTTCCCAAAGAAGTGCTCTCGGGTGTACGCACCGCCATTGAACTTGCAGTTCTGTAACTCGCCGTCACAGACGTCATCCATGATTTTCTGCAGCAAGCCCGTCTGATCTCGCTCGATCAGAGGGTCCCACTTGCGGCCCCACACCACCTTGATGACGTGCCAACCCGCACCGCGAAAAACTCCCTCCAGCTCCTGAATGATCTTGCCGTTACCCCGAACCGGCCCGTCGAGGCGCTGCAGGTTGCAGTTGATCACGAAGTGGAGATTGCCCAGACGTTCGCGACCGGCCAGCGCAATCGCACCGAGCGATTCCGGCTCGTCACACTCACCGTCTCCCAGAAAACACCAGATCTTGCGATCGCGATGATCGACCAACCCACGCTTGCTTTGGTACTTCATTACGTGGGCCTGATAGATCGCCTGAATCGGCCCGAGGCCCATCGATACGGTAGGGAACTGCCAGTAATCAGGCATCAACCACGGGTGCGGGTAAGACGATAGGCCCCTGCCGCCCACTTCGCGACGAAAGTTCTCCAGCTGTTCTTCACTGATCACGCCCTCAAGGAATGAGCGGGCGTACATACCCGGCGCACTGTGACCCTGGTAATAGACGAGGTCCCCCGGGTGTCCGTTTGCAGTGCCACGAAAGAAGTGATTCATGCCGACGTCATACAGCGTCGCACTCGACGAGAAGCTCGAGATGTGTCCACCCAAACCATCTTCGTTATCGTTGGCACGCATTACCATGGCCATCGCATTCCACCGCACCAGAGAACGAATGCGCCGCTCCATGAACAGATCGCCGGGCATAGTGCGCTCGTCTTCAGGGGAAATGGTATTGCGGAAGGGAGTCGTGATGGCGCTGGGCAATGGCACCCGGGAGGATTGTGCGTGCTCGGACAGATGCCTGAGTAATTGACCGGTCGCGGCAGGCCCATTGAATCGCAAAACGGAGTCGAGTGATTCCGTCCACTCATCAACTTCGATGGCGTCCAATTTTTCCACGGTACTCACCCCCTCATGCCTGTTTTTTTGATATCTCAAAAACGCTTTGCCGCACTCGTTGATCCTCAACCGGCATCATCGGCGTGACGCGACCCCAGTCGCACGCCATCGTCCCCCACTTCCACACCAAGGGCCTCAAGCGCGAACCAGCGGGCTACGAGCAGCGCGATAGCACCGAAATCCCTATAAAGTTCTTTATTGAAACTATAAAGGCCACAACCACAGGAAAGAAATTAACAATTTCCGGCGCAAAACGTAATACAGTTCTGTATTGGAATGGTATAAAACGCGACGAACCGGTATTTTTGGTGGGTTTAGCGCTGCGGCTGCAAAACAGCGATCACAAAGTCAGCGCTGGGAAGGGACATTAGCGGAACCGAAGGTTCGCCCTGCTGAGATCGCTGATTGTTTTCGCGCCCATCAACTTCATATCGCGCAACAGCTCGCTCTGCATGTTAGTAAGCGCTCGCTCTACCCCGGCCTGGCCGGCGCCAGCTAGCGCATAAAGATACCAACGGCCACCAGAGCACGCCTTCGCGCCAACAGAAAGGGCCTTTAGGACATGGGTACCTCGCTGTATGCCCCCATCACAGATCACATCGATCTGATCACCCACCGCGTCAACAATCTCCGCCAACTGATCAAAGGGGGAGCGGCTGCCATCGAGCTGGCGACCGCCATGATTAGATACCATAATGGCATCTGCCCCGATTTCGACCGCCCTTTTGGCATCTTCCACCGACATGATCCCCTTTAAACAAAAGGCCTTGCCCCAACGCTCCCGCACTTCGGCGGCGGCGTCCCAGTCCATGGTCTGGTCGAGCATCGTGGAGAAGTAATCGGATACCGAGATGCTGACGTTGGAGCCCTCGGCAATATGGTCCTTGAGGTTAGAGAGCTCAAACGGCTCCCTCAGCAGGTAATTCAATGTCCAGCTGGGATGCGTGGCGAAACTCACCAAACTGGAAGGGGTGAGTCGCGGTGGCGAGGTGAAGCCCGTCCAAAGGTCGCGCTCACGATTGCCGCCAACAATGGTGTCGACAGTGAGCGCCAGCGCATCAAATCCTGCGTCCCGGCATCGATCGATCATGCCCCAGGTGAGCGCCTTGTCCTTGTGGTAATACAGCTGAAAGATCTTTGGGGTGCGAATCATCTCGCCGATCTCCTCGATCCCCACGGTGGCCAGAGAAGAGATACCAAATAGCGTATTGAAGGCCTCTGCCGCGCGGCCCACCGCGCGTTCCCCATCATGGTGAAACAGTCGCTGCAACGCAGTAGGCGAGAGAAACAGGGGCATATCCATGGGGATACCCATAACGGTGGTCGACAGATCGATGTTATCGACTCCCGCCAACACGTTGGGCACCAGATCGCAGGCCTCATACGCCTCAGTATTGCGCCGGTAGGTCACTTCGTCATCGGCGGCACCGTCGATGTAATGGAAGATCGGGCCCGGCAATCGAGCCTTGGCCAGTCGTCGGAACTGCGCGGTGTTGTAACAGTCGGAGAGTGTGATCCCCATGTTCTACTCCGGCTCAGTGGGTTCAGTCGAGCGGCTGCAGCGGCATCTGCTCGTGGAAGGCCTCGACACTATCAATCACAGTCGCGCCGTCAATCGTGGCGAAAGGCTCCGCCTGCCAGCGCTCACCCCGCATCTGAATCAAGACACGGCTTGGGTCGCTCGATAATACCGTGGCGCGATAGTAGTCCCGCATGGCATCCAACGATACCGCCTCCACCGCAGCGATCATCTCAGCGCGGCTAGAGAAATCGTAACGCTCGCGGTTCCAGTCCCCGATAAAGGGCCCAGCTTCATCAGAGAGGTTGGTGGGCGGCTCGGTCAGTTGGGTGAGCACACCCGACTTCAGATTGGCAAACTGGTCTTCGGTCAGCTCGTCGAGCATCAGCGCATATTCTGCTGCGAACGCCTCAAACCGCTGGAGCATGGCGACCGGCCCTTTGACCGGCGTCTGAATGTAAAAACCGATCATCGGGTGATCCTGCAAGGTCGTGGTGAGACCACCGGCTGCATAACCCAACTGCTCCTCGGTGCGCAGGGTATCAAAGGCCCGGTTCCGGAGGTGCCTGGCCAACACCTGCCCTGTCGCCTCGTTGGCCACCGTCGCCTCGGGCGCTGCATAGAGCAGCATCATGCCCAGATCCTCAACAGGTAGATCCGTATTTTTGACCAGCGTCTGACCCGGCACCGGCGAATACACGCGTTCACGAATATACTCCGTCGCACCCTTTCGTTCCTCGGGTAAGGCGCTCTGCAGTGTTTGCGTCAGATCTTTGGCAAAGGCTTGATCGTAGTTACCAAACAGATACACGCGGATCAGCGCCGTATCCAGAACACGCTCGACAAAGGCATTGAAGCGCGCGGGCGTGACCTCCGTCACCGCATCGAGCAAGGAGGCCTCATCATAAAAGCCGGTGCGGGTCAGGCTGGAAAGGGTCCTGCCCAGCTGCCTAAAAGGGAGTTCGCGCTTTCGGTTCTCTAGTCCGCGGACAAAGCGATCAATCGCCTGGTCCAACGCCTGCTGATCCGGGGCAACCCGTAGCCCCGCCAGCGCCGCGGCCAGCAGTTCCGGCTGCTTATCCGTAAAACCTGAAATGGAGAGGCGCAGGCCTTCATCGAGGCCGAGGCTGAGACCCATACCTGCGATGCTGGCCTCATTGATCAACGCTGTCTGCTGCAGGCCGTATAAATCTGACCACAGCACCATCATAACCGCCGCATCGACCTCCTGCTGGCGAAGCGGCGAATTCAAATACACCTGTGCATAACCCCGCGGCAGGTCGGCAAACGCCTCACTACCCTGCAACCAGACACTGAGACCGGGCTCATTAATAATCTGTCTCGGCTCGCTGGTTGTGTTCGCCAGCTCAAACTGCTCGGGCAGCAACCGATTCTGTGCCGGCAGCGCAAGCTGATACTCGGCAGTCTGGCTTTTTAATGCCCGCGCATCCGGCACGGCCAGCGGCTCAACCGCATATTGACCCTCATAGAAATAGAGGCTCTCGGAGACTGGCTGCGCCTGGTCGATTTCCCAGACATGGAGCCGCTCCGGGACCAACTGCGCCTGCACAGCCTCCACCGCTTCACGGTCGAACCCGGTGAATCGATAAGGTGCCTCAATGGCATATTGCGCGGGATAGGTCTGCATCGCCCGGGTCAGTTCATGGGCGTAGCTGAAGTCATCCATTTTTTCGAGGAAACGAAAACGATTCGCAAGCGAGGTGCCGAACTCTTCGGCGTAGCGATCATCGACACCCTGCTCACGCAGCATGTCGAGATAACCCAGCAGCATAACGGTGATGTCATCCCGATGCGCAAGGCCCTCTGGCGTCAGCTGCACTGAAAAAGTAAACAACCCGTAGTTTCCGTAGCGCGCGGGATCGGCGCTCACGATCAACGCGCTAGCCCAGCCCAGATCCCGTAGTCGCACCGCTGGCGTATCGGGCATTTCAGAGCCCAAAATATAAGCCAGGTATTCACTGGGCTTGGTGTCGTACAGGTCACTGTTGTTATCGATAATAAAATCGAGCCGCAGCTCGCGGGTGTCATCCTGGGGCGCATAGCGCACGCGCTTGGCACCGACTTCTGCAAAATCGATCGCGCCCGACATTTCAGGCCGAACTACCTGCTTGTTGGGGATCTCGCCAAAGTGGGTCTCAGCGAGTTCCTGCAACGCGGGCAGCGGCAGGTTGCCGATGAGCGATGCTTTCATCAGATTGGCGCTGTAATACTGCTCGAAAAACGCCACCGTGGCGGCGTGCAGTCCACCCTCGGATTTATCGGCAAGGGACTCAAGATTGCCAATCTGGAAACGGTTGGCAGGGTGATCGCCCAATAGCTGACGCGCCAGCCGGTAGATAATGCGGAAGTCTTGCTCGCGGCGCATCGACCACTCGGCATTTACCGCGTTCTTCTCTTTGTCGATGTAGGTCGGGTCCAGCAATGGATCGGTAAAGAAGCTCGAGAAGCGATCCAACGCCTCTGGCAAGGCGTCGTTCTCGACCATCATCATGTAATTGGTGATGTCGAGGCCGGTGTAGGCATTGGTCATGCCACCGTGCTCCGCGGTGAAGGCCATAAAGCCATCGGGCTCGGGGAACTGTGCAGACCCCATGAACAGCATGTGCTCAAGATAGTGGGCCATCCCGGGATAATCCTCGGGATCTGAAGCGGCACCCAAACCGACACTCAAAGCAGCCGCCGATTTCTCTGCGGTCGGATCCGACACCAGCATGACTTCAAGCCCATTTGCCAGCTCGATCAGATCGTATGCCCGATCATCGTTGGGGCTCACCACGACTGCAAGCTCAGCAGTCTCCGGTGTATCGGCCGACTGGCCGCAGGCGACCAGCGCGGCGCCCAGCAGCAGCGCGCCACCCAGTCGGTGACACCGTGAAGCAAAGGCCGCTGGGATGCTCGCGAATATTCGCACCAAATGGAGAGTAGACACGTCCATGAATGATGTACTCATCGATAAGGATCTCTTGGTTAATTCATGAGGAAACGGCGAGCGAGTCTTTGGATGGCCAGGCTGAGAGAATGGCATTGACCAACGTTGCCAGAGGTATAGCGAAAAAGACGCCCCACAACCCCCACAGCCCGCCGAAGAACAAGACCGCAATCACAATCGCGACCGGATGCAAGTTGACCGCCTCGGAAAAGAGGAGCGGCACCAGCACGTTCCCGTCGAGCACCTGTATCAGCAAATACGCGCCGACGACCCAGTAAAAGTCTGGCGTGACGCCAAATTGAAAATAAGCAACGACAACCACGGGAATGGTCACCAATGCGGCACCGATGTAAGGCACGATCACAGAGAACCCCACCAGCAGTCCCAACAGCGCCGCATAGTTCAGGGAGAATATCGCAAAGACCACGTAGGACGCGCCACCGATGATCAACACCTCAATGCCCTTGCCCCGGGCATAGTTGGCAAATTGCAGATTCAATTCCGACCAGATCCGCTCGAGCAGTGGCCTCTTGGCGGGCAAGAAACTGGCAAACCAGCCAGTCAGCTGCTCGCGGTCTTTAAGAAAGAAAAACACCATTAAAGGAATCAGAATGAGGTAAACGATGGCCGCCAGCACACTCGGAATCGAGCTCAGACCCTTGGTTACCAGTATCTGTCCCACCGAAGCCATTTCGGCCTGAATAGCAGCCGTAAGCTCGTTGACCTGCTGCTGGGTAAAAAAGACCGGATACTCCTCCGGGAGTGTTACCAGCACCTTGCGCCATGCCTCGATAATCGCCGGGGCTTCGCGCACAAGCGCCACGAGCTGTCGCCAGACTAGCGGCGCCAGGCCGAACAACACGGCGAGAAAACCACCAAGAAACAGTAATGTGGAAAACGCAACACTCAACTCTCCGGGCAAGCCCCGCTGCCTCAGGACATTGGCAACGCCCTGCATTAAATAAGCCAGAATGACCGCCACCAGCACCGGCGCGAGAATGTCTCCGAACAGCAGCATGACACCAAAGGCCACCGTCAACATCACGAGCAGAATAACGGCTTCTTCCTCGCTCAGATAACGCTGGTACCACCTCGTCAGAACTTCTTTCACGCTGCGACTCCTTGATTCAGGCTTTAGTGATGGTCAGCCTCAGCACGTGATCGGGCAACCGCTCACACTCCACAACGTGCCCCGCCAAACGCGCAAAACTCTCGAAGTCACGTTCCGAGCCAGAATCAGTAGACAACACCTCCAATACCGCACCTGAGGGCAGTGCAGTGAGTGCACGCTTGGCCATCAACAGCGGCATGGGGCATCGCTCCCCTCGCGCGTCGACCGACTCGGCGGGTGGGGTGTGATTCGGCATGGACAGGGACCAGATCGTCAGGGGGCGAGGAGTATATCGCTTATTGCTTCAGGGGGGGTTCCGGCATAAATTTTCACACTCGCTTCAAGCTCCCGGCAGCAGCCCAAGTAAGCTAGAGTGCGGCCATGCTTGACCGGCCGCCTACCCCGTTGCACCGGGGCTTTTCCAGCCTGATCTGCCTACTCCTGATCTGCGGCGTACTGCTGTCTTCAAGTAGCCAGGCCGTGACCGAGGATCTTAAGATCCCCAACCTGGGCGAATCCAGTACCAGTTTGTTCTCTGCAGACTACGAATATCAATTAGGTCGCATGTGGCTGCGGAGCTTCCGGGGGCAGGCGCCCCTGCTCAACGATCCGCTAATGCACAGCTATTTGGAAAATCTGGTTTTCGAGCTTGTGCAGCACAGTGAGCTTCAGGACCGCCGCATTGAGCTGGTGATCGTCGACAACCCGACGATCAACGCTTTCGCGGTACCAGGCGGCGTGATCGGTGTGCATAGCGGCTTGTTCCAGTACGCTGAAACCGAGGACGAGTTCGCAACGGTCATGGCGCACGAAATCGCGCACCTCAGTCAACGTCACTTCTCCCGTCGTATGGAACTCGCGCAGGAGCAGGGCCCGATGCAATTGGCGGGACTGTTGGCTGGAGTGCTACTGGCCGCCACCGTCGGCACCGACGCAGGTCTCGCAGCCATGACGACCGCGCAGGGGCTCGCACAGGATGCGCAACTACGTTATAGCCGCGCCAATGAAGCGGAAGCGGACCGGGTGGGACTGCGCACGTTGTACAACGCAGGCATGGACCCCTATGCGGCGCCGCAGATGTTCGAGCGTATGTATGCCGCCACACGCTACAGTCAGGGCGACCGCATCCCCGAATTTCTCCGCACCCACCCCCTCTCTGAAAAACGTATTTCCGACACCCGGGCCCGCGCAATGCAGTATCCGAAACGCATTCGCGCAGTCAGCCTCGACTACCAGCTGATGCGCGCCCGGGTCGCCGTTCAGGAAGCACAAACCCCTGAGGAAGCGGTGGCGAACTTCCGCTCGGAGTTGGAAGGGGAATCGCTGTCCCAGGAGGCCACCACCTATGGTCTGGTGCTGGCGCTGACGGCTGCGGGGCGCGCCGATGAAGCGGCACTGGCGCTAGACAGCATCTGGTCGGGCAACAGTGATCGCATCGAGTACGTGATTGCGGATGCCGATATTGATCTGGCTAGAGGTAATACGAGCCGGGCAGTCGCGACGCTGGAACGACGCCTTGACCTCTCACCCGGCAATCACCCGCTCACCATGTCCTACGCCAACGCGCTGCACCAAGCTGGCTCCCCTCATCTGGCGGAGGCAGTCCTCATCGAACAGTCCCGCCGGGTGAGCAACGACCCGGGACTCTGGTACTTGCTGGCGGAGGTTCAGGGATTGGCTGGCAATATCGTGGGGCTACACCGCTCACGGGCCGAGTACTTCATTTTGATCAACGCGCTAGATACTGCCGAGCGACAGCTTAGCTATGCCTCAAACCTGGTCGGCAACGACTTCACCACCTCATCGCTGATCAATGAACGACTCAGAGACATTCAGGACATGCGCGCCGAAATGGACACGGGCTGAGGCCTGGCGTGAGCGCTATGGCTTGAGGCTCTCGGCGAAGGCCAGCATGCGCTCGAGAGGCTTCATGGCCTGCGCCGCCAAGGCCTCCGGCACCTCAATTTCGTTATCGCCACGGTCGAATACCGCCGCCATCGCTTCCAGATCGTTCATCGCCATCCAGGGGCAATTGGCGCAGCTACGGCAGGTAGCCCCCTGCCCGGCCGTGGGAGCAATGATGAAGGTCTTGTCGGGAGCCGCTTGCTGTAGCTTGTAAAAGATCCCCTGATCAGTCGCCACAATGAATGTCTGGTGCGGCATCTCACAGGCGGCGCGGATAATTTGCGTGGTCGACCCCACGTGATCGGCCAATTCGATTACGGCGGCCGGAGATTCGGGATGCACCAATACCGCAGCCTCCGGATGGACCTGCTTGAGATCGCGGATACCCCGGGCTTTGAATTCCTCGTGCACGATACAGGCGCCATCCCACAACAACACATCGGCCCCTGACTCGCGCTGCACGTAATCCCCGAGATGGCGATCCGGTGCCCAGATGATCGCCTTGTCCTGCTCTGCAAGATGCTCGGCGACATCCAGCGCAATGCTCGACGTCACCACCCAATCCGCCCGGGCTTTGACTGCCGCTGAGGTGTTGGCGTAGACCACCACCTCGCGGTCGGGGTGCGCATCGCAGAACGCGGAAAACTCATCGATTGGACAGCCCTCGTCAAGGGAACAGGTCGCCTCCAGAGTGGGCATGAGCACCCGCTTACCCGGAGTCAGAATCTTGGCGGTCTCGCCCATGAATCTGACGCCGGCGACGATCAGGGTCTCCGCCGGATGATCTCTGCCAAAACGCGCCATTTCGAGGGAGTCCGACACACAGCCACCCGTTGCCTCAGCCAGTGCCTGAATTTCGGGCGCAGTGTAGTAGTGCGCCACAATTACCGCATTGTGGGCCTTTAAATGTCCGCGAATCGTAGACTCGAGCGCGGCTTTTCTCGCCGCTGTCAGCTCGGCCGTCTGTCGGCCATCGAGGTGCGACTGGACCTGAGCGCGGATCTGCTCGAGTTTTTCCTGGGCTATGGACATAAAAATCGGAACGCCTAAATCTGCTTCAACCCTAGCATAGTCGCCGTAATGGCATCTGGATCACTGATTTTTGAAGCGCGGCGCGCGCTTCTCCCGCTGAGCCGTAATGCCCTCCTGCACGTCCTCCGAATCGCTGCAGACCTCTGCCAAGGTGCGGGCGTGGTCTCGATCCAAGTTACCTGCCTCCAAGTGGCGAATGATCTCGAGCATACTGGCCACAGCCATCGGCGCCAGCGCGAGTAATGACTTGGCATAGTCGCCAGCGGCCTCTCGCAATGTGTCCCCGGGGTGGACCGCATCGACCATCTTGAGGGGTAGCATTTCCTCTGCTGTAAACGTTTCAGCGGCCACCAACACCCGCCGGGTCAGCGTGGGCCCAAGCCGTCGAGTCAGGCGCTCGATCCCCTCGACCGGATAGCAGAGCCCGATCGCGGCCGCAGGAATGCGCAATGCGATGCCTTCTCGGGCGAGTCGAAAGTCACAGCTCAGTGCCAGCTCTGCGCCACCACCAAATACATTCCCCGTGAGCACCGCGATGGTCGGGATGGGCAGCGCGGCAATCTGATTAGTGATTGACTGGAACCGATCGCCGTTCAGAGCGCCATCAAGAATCTGCGTCAGATCCGCTCCGGCACAGAAAATACGATCATCCGATGACGTCACGACCAACACCCTTGTCTCTGGGGATAATGCACCCAAGGCGCGTTCGATAGCGTCAAGTTCCGCCGCCCCCAGCGCATTGCGACGCGACGGGTTATCGAAGATCAGCGTGGCGATGCCGTGCTCTTGTGAAAAAGAAATCGTGTCGGTCACGAAACCGCCTCATAGGGGCAAAATCGGGTTGCGAAGTGTGGCATAGACCATCGATCAGGCACAGAGAAACGACAGCGATCCGCCCCCGTTCAGAACTTACAGAACGCCCATTTTTGGCCACTTTTCCGGCGAACCGCGAATGATTTCCATGGACAGGGTCAGTAAAAATACTTAAAGTTCAAATTATCGAATTTTGAGAATGGCTCGTCCGGGGCCTGCGTTACTCAAGGATATTTTGGACACCTCAACCCCAGCCAACCGCTCCCCTTTCAGTCGTGGCCTGCAGCGCGAGACCAAACGCGCGGCTGTGCTGTCCTGTGCAGCGAAGTTGTTCAATACCAAGGGGGCACGCTCAACTACTCTGGCCGATGTGGCCGGCAGATTGGGGCTCACCAAAACCAGCCTCTATTACTACGTGGCGACCAAGGAAGACCTGATCTACCAGTGCTACGACGCCAACATGCGACAAGCCCATGACCAACTTGACCGGGCCGAGGAGAC
>JADHQF010000049.1 GCA_016778085.1 Luminiphilus sp.
GGCAGACGAACAGGCGTTTTTCAGGGACGCGAACCCCGCGGGCTACATTCTGTTTGCTCGCAATATCGAGCACCCCGAGCAACTGCGTGCCTTGACTGACTCCCTGCGTGATCTGGCCGGGCGAGACAAATTGCCGATCCTGATCGACCAGGAGGGAGGACGCATCGCCCGGCTGGGGCCGCCACATTGGCGTGTCTGGCCCGCTGCGGCGGCACTGGCCGGCCTATCCGATTCGCCGGCCTCGACAGACCTCGATCGCGCGATCGCCAGGGTGCAATGCAATTACGAAGCATTGGGACTGGAGCTGGCGGCAATGGGGATCAACGTCGCCTGCGCGCCGGTGCTCGACGTGCCCCAGCCCGACGCTCACGACATTATTGGGGATCGCGCCTTTGCCCGGACGCCCGAGGCAGTGGCCACACTGGGGCGGGCCTGTCTGGCCGGGTTGCAGGTCGCGGGTGTGGCTGGCGTCATCAAACATATCCCCGGTCATGGGCGTGCACTCAGTGATTCCCACGAATCGTTGCCGCGGGTGACAGCGAGTGAGAGCGACCTGGCTGCAGACTGCGCACCCTTTATTGCCCTGTCCGATGCGACCATGGCCATGACCGCGCATGTCATCTATGAGGCATGGGATCCAGGGCATTGCGCGAGCGTCTCCACGCGGGTGATTGCCGAGCAGATTCGCGGGCGCATGGGTTTTGACGGGCTGCTGATCAGTGATGATCTGGATATGAAAGCGCTATCGGGAGACATTCCGGAGCGCGCCGCCGCAGTGCTGGCGGCGGGGTGTGATATCGCGCTCAACTGCTGGGGTCGGATCGACGACATGAACGGGATTGCCGAGCAGGTGCCGGTTATGACGGCAGAGGCCACCGAGCGGCTTGCACGCGCCTGCGCACCGCTTCGTGTCGCCCGGACATCCTCTGCTTTGAACGCGCGCATCGATGCGTTGATCGCGCGGCGGGAGTCACTGGCCTGAGTAACCGGGGGGTGCATTGCGGGGGCGATTCCCTACAATAGCGCGATGCGTATCAGCCGGTTGCCCCTCTTTTTTCTCACACTACTACCAATTATGTTGGCGGGGTGTAATGCCTTAACGCCCAGCGGCGACGGCGGAGCCTCTGCTGGCAGCGGCTGGCAGGCCTGTGACGCCGAGCGACCGAAGGTCTGCACCATGATTTATGACCCGGTCTGTGCCCGGCGCAGTACGGGTGAAGTCGCTGACTACGCCTCACCCTGCAATGCCTGCGCCGATGTGACCGTGACTGCCTGGCACCCACAAACCTGCGAGGAATAGCATGTCCCTGACCAATCGCATTCTGCTCGCCATGGTGGCGGGTATCGCCCTCGGTTCGCTACTTGAGTGGCTGATGGGTGCTCTCGATCCAGCGGGCGGGCTGCACGCGTTTATCGAGAACGGCTTGATACTGGGCTTATTCGATGTGGTGGGCAGGATCTTCATTGCGTCGTTGAAGCTGCTGGTCGTCCCGCTGGTCATGGTGTCGCTCATTTGCGGCATGAGTTCACTCGGCGCCAGCTCTCGCATGGGTTCCATCGCGGGCCGTACCATTGGCCTCTACTTATTGACCACCTGCGTGGCGGTCACGCTGGGCCTGAGTGCGGCGCTGCTCATCGGCCCCGGTAAAGGCGTTGAGGCCATGGCCTCGGCGGCCTATGAGGCCAAGACGCCGCCTCCTCTGACCGATACGTTGGTGAACATCTTCCCCAGCAACCCATTTAAGGCCATGGCCGAAGGCCAGATGCTTCAGGTGATCGTGTTCGCCCTGCTGGTGGGATTCGCCCTGACCCGGGCGGGCGACGCGGGAGAGCGCATCGCGAACTGGTTCCGCGACATGGAAGTGATTGTGATGAAGATGGTGGGGGTCCTTATCGAGCTCGCGCCCTATGGCGTGTTTGCGCTATTGACCAAGCTGTTCGCGACGATGGGCTTTGGCACCATTGTGGATCTGGCGGCCTACTTCTTCACCCTGCTTGGCGTACTCCTGTTCCATGGTCTGGTGGTGTACACGAGCCTGCTCAGAACCTTGACCGGCCTGAGTCCCGTGGTGCTATTGCAAAAAATGCGCCGGGTGTGGGCGTTTGCGTTCTCGACGGCGTCCTCCGGTGCCACGCTGCCGATCACCCTGCGCACGGTGGAAAAGCGCCTGGGTGTGAGTAAAAGTGTCGCCGGTTTTTCGGTGCCGCTGGGCGCGACCATCAATATGGATGGCACCGCCATCATGCAGGGGGTAGCAACCGTATTTATCGCTCAGGTTTATGGCGTGGATCTGACCAGTGGGCAAATCCTCATGGTGGTGCTGACTGCGACCCTTGCATCGATCGGCACCGCAGCGGTACCCGGTGTTGGGCTCATTACACTGGCACTGGTGCTGCAGCAAGCCGGTCTGCCGGTGGAGGGGGTTGCCCTGATTATTGGCGTGGATCGTTTCCTCGACATGGTGCGCACTATGGTGAATGTGACAGGGGACGCCACCGTGGCCACCATCGTCGCGCATCAGGAAGGCCAGCTTGATCACGATATCTATCTTGATCCCAACGCTGATCACGAGGGTGACGTTGAGGAACCCCAAACAACAGGAGCAGCCGCATGAGCGTAAAAGTGCAGGTCGTACCTGTCACGCAGTACCAACAGAACTGTTCAATCATCCAGTGTCAGGCGACGGGCCTTGCGGCGATTGTGGACCCGGGCGGCGATATTGAGCGCATCGAGGCGGCCATCACGAAAATGGACGCCACCGTAGAGAAAATTCTGCTTACCCATGGGCACATGGATCACTGCGCCGCGGCGGATGTGCTGCGTCAGAAACTGACAGTGCCGATGGAAGGCCCTGAACAGGGTGACAGCTTCTGGATCGACAAGCTCCCCGAGTGGTGTGAGATGGCAGGCTTCCCGCGGGCAGAGCCCTTCACTCCGGACCGCTGGCTGGAGGACGGTGACACGGTCACAGTGGGTGAGCAGACGCTAGAGGTGATTCATTGTCCGGGTCACACCCCGGGTCATGTGGTCTTCCTGCACCGCGAGACCCAGCTTGCCTGGGTGGGCGACGTGATCTTTGCCGGGTCAATCGGCCGCACGGATTTCCCCATGGGGAATCACGAGCAGTTGATTCACTCGATTCGCGAGAAGCTCTTTCCGATCGGTGACGACATTCGTTTTGTCCCCGGCCACGGCCCGGACTCGACCTTCGGTCAGGAGCGCATCAGCAACCCCTTTGTGGCCGACAAGCAGTACGGCTGATTAGGGAGTGGGGTAGGGATCCCCCGCAAATACCGTCGCCTTTACTTTGATGTGCCGCAGCGCATCACCCGGCACGGTCATGGGGTCGGCCTCCAGCACCACAAAGTCGGCGCGTTTGCCCGCGCGGATTGACCCGATTTCATTTTCACGGCCCATCACGGCTGCCGCACCCGAGGTCACCGCTTTGAGTGCGGAGGCCCTGGAGAGACGCTCTGTTTCCAGACCCTCAGCGCCACTGATGGTCTCGCGCTCGCTCGCGGCCCATACCAAGGTGAGTGGAGACAGGGGCGCCATGGGTGCATCCGAGTGGAGCGTCAGCGGTACGCCGTTGCGCTCAAGCGACCCGAGGCGTGTCATTTGCGCTGCGCGATCGGGCCCGAGCCAGTCCCCGGAGTAGGCCTCGGAGAGGATGTAATGGTAGTAAGGATTCACGGACGCCTGTGCGCCCAGCTTGGCCAGTTGCGCGCTCTGCTGCTCGGTGCTGTAAGCCAGGTGCTCAATGGTGGAACGATGATCCGGGCGCGGGAAGTCTTGCTGCAGTCCCTCGATCAGCATCAAAAATCGATCCACGGCTGCATCTCCGTTGGCGTGGGCGTGGAGCTGAAATCCGGCGCGCCAAAACACTTCTCCATAGGCGCGCAGCAGGGGCTCCGGCACCATCCAGACACCCTCATGGCCATCGAGATAGCCGGGCGGGCCCATTTGGGCGAGCCCGGAGAAAATGGCACCGTCGATCATGAGTTTGAAGTGATTGCCCACCATCACGCGGTCGTCGTTACCGGCTTGCCATTCCAATATTTCCGCCAACGCCTCCTCGGGGGTTTTCCCGCGGGTCAGGAAGTCGACGATGATCGGCGTCAGAATGAGCCGCACCGGCACGGGGTAGGCGCTGGCTGCGGCGCGTACGCCCGCGATCTCGCCGATGGGATTGCCGTAGATGCCGGTGCCCATGTCCAGTGCGGTCGTCACGCCAGCCTGATGCAACATGGCGAGAAAGTTGAACATGCCACCGCCAAAGCGCTGTGGCGTAAACAGGAAGCCAAGCTTGGGCACGACGGCCTTCAGTCCGTTCTCGTAAAAGTGGCCGCGGGCCCAGTCAGCGCCCTCGTCCATCTGCGCATCGGCCTCGGTCACACCCAGCAAAGCCCACGCGGCGTCGTTGCCAATCAGCTCATGGAAGGAGCGGTGCCAGAGCATCACCGGTTGCTCTCCAAACTTCTCGTTCAAATCCTCGCGCCAGATCTCGCCATGCCAGAGGGGGTGATAGCCCCAGGTAATGAAGGGCACGGTGGGGTCGCGGTGCTGGGCGGCAAGGGCTGTCAGGCGGGCACGATACCCCTCGGGAGTGGTCTCTCCGGGGAATTCGCCGGTGGGCAGCGACCAGTCATCGGGCGCCAGAAACGGGAACTGGGTGAGCACCGCGGGCAGGGCAGGGTGCACGTGAGGATCAATGAATCCCGGTAGCAGAATGTCGTTGGCAAATTGGCGATCGACCCGGCCATTGCGGGCTTCAATGAGCGGTTGAAGCGAGTCTTCGCTGCCCACCGCGACGATCAATCCATTCTCCACCGCGACTGCGGTGGCGGTGGGCAGGGCAGGCTCCATGGTGCGAATCAATTGAGCGGTGTAGACCACCAGTTCAGCGCGTGCAGGTGCTATGGCTACCAGCAGCGTGACCGCCGTCAAAACAGTTCGCAGGCGTAAGAAGGTCCAACGGGGCGATTGAAAAGCGCGGGCCATAACGTCAGGTCCACTTGGCTTGAGAGATCAACGGATGACTTTAACCCAATCTCCGGTGCGCGGCTCGCCGCTGGGGTAGTAGCCATTGATCAGCCGCAGCTGATTTTCGGCATCGGGTAATTTCACGCTGCTCGCCAGTGACGCAAAGGTCGCCCCACGGGGCACCTGAACGTAGTGCAGCGTGTGGCTGGTGCCTGTGACTTTCTCGCGGCCCGTTAGGGGGCGGAAGCTGTCGATAATGGTTCGGAAATCCGCATCGGCTGCGCCAAGATCCGGCGCCTCGCCTTCGAACAGGAAGCGGTAACTGTGATCAATTACTGCGAGCCGGACAGATTGCCCTCCGCTTGAGGCCACCGCGGTGGAGCCGTTCAGGCCATATTGTTCCAGCACCTCGAAGTCGCTGACGTCTCCCTGCGCGTTGGCAAGGAGACCGGCCTCGGTGTCCTTGTCTGGGTCAATGCGTGCCAAGCCAATGGCCAAGGTCTGACTGCCATCCGCGGAGGTGGCAATAATTGCGCGGCTCGACTGGGCCACTGTCCAGCCGGGTGGGTGGGCAAAGGTGAAATTAAGCTTGTTGTGATAGAACCGGTCTGGCTCGCCCTGCGCGGCAGCACTCGCTCCGTACACCATCCCCTCGGTCTGCCGGCGGTACTCGCCGGGGATCTCGGGGTTCTCGGGCATCTCATCGATATCGAGCTCGTTCGCGGCCCGGATCACCGTCTGTAATCGCAGATCGTTGCGGGGGTGACTGGCATAGAGCCCGTGGTAGGTACCGGATGGCTTGCCGCTCGCCTTGGCCTGCATGCGTCGATACTGCTCCTGATCCTTGAGTACACCGATCACCGACAGCATGGAGTCCACGTCGTAACCCGTTTGGTGTAGATACTCTGCGCCGGCCGAGTCCGCCTCGAGTTCCATATCGCGGCCGAAACCCGATATGATCTCGGCGCCGAACATGCTGGCCGCGTCATAGACATCGCCTGAGCCGGTCAGGATATAGGCAGACACGGCGGCGACCTTGGAGGTGAACGACGCAGTTTGTCGCCGCGAATGATGCCGCTCGGTGATGTGGCCAATCTCATGGGCCAGCACGCCGGCGAGCTCCGCCTCGGTGTCGAGATACGCCAAGAGGCCGCGGTTGACGTAAATCAGGCCGCCCGGCAACGCGAAGGCATTGATGTCAGGTGAGTCCAGCAGCGTAAAGCTGAATTCCGGCTTGGTGATGCCCGAGTCGCGCAATAGCCGTTCACCCACCCCCCGAACATAAGCGTCGAGCTCTGGATCGTCGTAGATCCCAATGTTATCGATGAGCTTTTGGTGTTCTTCCGCGATGTCATCGGGCAGTTCTACGGATTTACCGCCGATGGTCACGGTGGAGGCGGCACTGACACTGCCCGCCCACAGAAGCGCTGTGAGCGTTAGTACAGAAAGTCGCTGCGCGAGGAGAGCGTTCATGACTCAGTGAAAGGCCGAGAGATATTCCAGCAGCTGATCGCCCAGACTGTCACAGGCCGTGCCTTGTACTGGCGCGATGATCGGAATCGGGACGACCACGGCCGGCATGTAGTTCTGCCCGCTGGTCTGGGCGCTAACGCGGCCTACCTCGACCTTGTCGGTGAAATCCCAAATGGTGGCTTCGTACTCGGATTCGGTTCCCCAGGTGCCAAAGCCAAAGCAACCCGCGACCCCCGGGCCTATGCCGCAACTCATCGATCCGGTGCTCTCGGTGTTCTCGGTGTTGCCGTCGATCCAGATCATGTACTCGAGTTTCATCTCGTCAAAGCGCGCTGCGACCGGGGGCAGTTGCAGCAAGCGATCTATCGTTTGCGGCTGTAGCGGCGCGGTGCGCGGTTCGAACCAGGGATAGAACTGGTTGATAAAGGCAATTTCATTGATCACTTCGATACTGGGGTCGCCACTGTGGATGTGATCCCCAATGCATTCAATAAAATCAAACTCCGTGTCGTAGTCCGGCTTGTGGCGTCTGCCGAGAATGACCACACTGGACTCACCAATGCCAGCCACCGGCTCGTTGTAGGTCATCTCATCGACGGTGGCGTTCACGCACCCGCCTAAAAGCACTGCCAGCAGGATCAGTCCGGCAATACGAGTTGTTTGTCGGTCAATCCGTTGCCCGCTCATAGCGCCTCTCCGCTGTCCGGTTCGCCCTCGGCGGTGGATGTCTCGGCTGAATCGACGACAGGTTGAGGATCGCCCACCTGATCGTTCGATGAGCGCGCGGCATCCTGTTCGCGTCTCGCGATGCCGTCCAGCCATATAGCGACGTCGGGCGTGCCGCCGAATGAGGTGACGAAGTGTGCGCCCGCGTCACGTAGCGCAACCACTGCGGCAAGGTTGACGGCTTCCTCATCGGTTTGCAGAAAGGCAGTAGGTGTCTTGCCATAGGCTGTGATGGGCCAGGCGGCAAGACGCTCATCGGGGTTGAAGCTCAGTGCCCCGTCTTCCTGTTGATGGATGGCGGCAATGTCCACCAAACGGAATTCATAGCGCATCCAGATCTCATAGATCTTGACGTTGGTGTGGGTCGGGATCGTGTACTGCAAGTCGCCGATAGCGGGTATCAGCACACCGTCGATTTCGGCTGCTCGGCGCTGAACGGTTTCCCAATCACGGATGTGCACCACCTCATCGAACATGCCATCGAACAGGATGTCCCAAAACTCAACCTGCGCCTCGCCTGTTTTCACCAGCCAGTCAGATTCGGCGCGCCCCTTGGCCTCATCGAAAAATTCGTGCTCGGCAAAGGCGGAGGGATAGATCACGCCCAGCGTAATAGGCAGTGGATCAAGCAGCGGCTTGGGGAAATTGCCCTCAACGACCACCTGCTTGGTGGAACACCCTGCAGCGAGCAGCGTGAAGCACAGCATCAGAAGCCATCGTCCGAATCCGGACGGATTAAGGTCGAAAATCGTTGAGACCAACGAAGCTACCCCCATTCCTTAGGGTCAGTTCTCGCATCAGTGTAGCAAACCGTACCCCCGTCGCCTGCAGCTCGGGAGGTCTGATGAACTGTACGGGAAAGCCCACCGCGTGGATGCGCACGCGGCGCTCGCCACCCGCGGCCTCTGCGTTCAAACGGTCCACAGTTTGCACCACTTCCTGAATCGAGGCGCCGGTGAATTCATCGCCGAATACATAAATCGAAATTTTCTTGCCGGGGTCGTAGAAGGTGCGCACTGCATTGGTGATGCCCTCTACCGGCGATGAATTGGAGAACACATTCCAATTGCGCAAGTTCTGCAGGATCAGGCTACGACGGGCCGGGGTATCCGGTATCCATTCGCCACGGTAGCGACTGAACAGATAATTGCCCATGTCATTGAGCACCTGTATGCCTTTGACTTCAGGATAGATATTCAGTGTCGCTTCCATTTCCTGAAGCATGCGTTCCCACGCATAGGAGAACATTGAGCCCGAGGTGTCGATAATGAAGATGATGTATTCGCTGTCGACCGGTATGCCGCCAATCAGCTGATTCTTCTTCTCGGCGTTGCGACCCAGTAGCCGGAGTTCTTCTTCCGAGAGCTGCTGCCGGGCGATAGCCAGTTGTTCACGGATGATGGCGTTGGCATTTTGCGACGTGCCGAGCGCGTCGTACTCCGAGCGCGTTCGTGCCAATGTGCCCTGCAGAATTGCAATCTTCTCCTCGTATTCCGAGATCTGTTCGCGCTTCACATTGAGGTCGCGGTTGAGAATGGTGGTCTCGCCACGGATATCAAACAGCTGCTCGGTCAACTCGGAGACCGCCGATTCAGCATCGACCATGGCTTGCTCAATCACCTGTGGTTGCACGGTCTTGGTAATCATCAGCAATAGAATCACGGCACCAAAGCCACAGCAGATCACGTCCAGAAAGGACAGTGAGAATTCAGCAGGGGCGCGTCGTGCTGGCATATGGGAGTCTCAGGGCCAGTCTATTGAGGGTGATAGAAAACTGCCGTTGGAGGCGCGGGCCAGCTGCCAGTACTCTGAGGCGGCCATGGGGTCGCCCTCCATCGGAAACAGAATCGTGTTGACCGGCACGCCCGATGGTAGGCGGCGAATGGCCTCGCGGAAATGCTTGAGGCGCTCGTTGCCACTGACCCGGCTACCCCGGGGGGCACGTTCACCCTGAGTCGGCAAGCCATCGGTCAGTAGGAAAATGTTGTCGGGCGGGCTAGGGAGCGCGGCCAGCGCGCCAAAGGCATTGTGCAGGCTGGTACCGCCAGCCGGCACTTGCTCACGAAGCGCCCGACTGATCGCCTCCAGCTTGGGTGTATCGGCCACCTCTAGCCACTGAGATTCGGTGCCCGCCAGCGCGGGCTTGGCGTCAGTATTGAATGTCATCACCTGGAACTGGGCACTCACGGGGAGCTGGGCGGTCAGCCAGTCAACAGTATCCAGCGTCCGCGTCCATTTGCCTGCTTGCTTTTGTAGCTCGGGATCCATGTTGCGCAGGCGAATCACGTTCACCAACTGATTCGCCAGCATGCTGGCCGAGGTATCCACCATGATGGCAATGCGCCGGCCGCCCAGGTTCAGACCAGTGAGGTATTGCCGGTTTCCCTCGCCCACAAACTCTCTGGCACTCCGGCCGGCCTCAGCCTCGGAGGCCTCCTCGAGTAGGCGAATCTCTTCCTCGAGCTGATTGATCTCAGCCTGCAGTTTGGCAATGGCATCACTGTCACTGACGCCGGATTCTTCGATCGAGGCAATCAGTGCTTCGTACTCATCGAGCTCCTCGGTGATGCGACGGGCCAGGCCATCGGCTTCCACGATGTCGAGATCGGCCTCATCGAGCGCATTGCGCAGGCGCACCAGCCCTGCTTCGCCTTCGCGAATATCTTCCTCGAGTAACTCGACTTCAGACAGCACTTCGGCATTCACCGTGCGGATCTCGACTTCGAGGGAGTGATCAATGATCAGGAATACGAGCACCACCGCGCCGAACCCGCAGGACATGATGTCGAGAAAGCTGAGGTTAAACGTGGAGGACTGTCGCTTACGTCTGGCCACGAATCACGGATCCAAAGTGATGAAGCGCACCTCGACCCCGCCGGCGCACAGTCTATCGGCGGCATTGACCGCGACCCGCCCTGCAACAGACTGATCGTTCAGTTCAGCAGGGGTGCCGGGCGCAATGTCGATGACCCCGGACTCAGCCGCGCTCACGCCGTCGATGATGTGCTTGCCCGGGCTGAGCGGCATGGCATGCCCGTCCATAAGAGAGTGGGTTGCGGAGCCAGGCGTTTGGCTGGGCTCCGGCGATTCCTGCTCTGTCTCGGCCTGCGCCGATACAGCGGCGGAATGTTTTGGTTCGGCCGGGGCATGCCCGGATGAGGTCGCGCTGCCGCAGGGTGCCTCACGCTGGAAGTGTAGTTCCCCCGTCGATGGCGCCAGAGTGCCTGCGATCAAGGGGATGACCTCTGGGCCGGTCGTAGTGGCCTGCACGGGCAGGTCCAGTCCCGGTAGGGCAGACAGCAGGGCGTCTAGCGCAATGTGTGCGGTGCCCGCGGGCAACAGCGGTGCGAGTGCCTGAGTGAATGCCGCACCCACAGGGCGCAGGGCATCCGCAGCGATGCGCGCGGTATGGCCCTCCACTGAGCAACTGACTTCGCTTTGGGTGCCCAGCGCTCGGAGCAGTTCGGGGAGTTGTAAATAAAGCGCCTGTTCGGCCTCGGCGCGTCGTTGCGGGTCAAAGCGTGTCTGGGCCACAAACTGTTCGCCAATCCGCTCCGCAATGTCATCCATCAGGCCGAGCAAACCGTGACCTGGCAGAAGCTGGGTATCGCCCGCCCGCGCGACGCCATTCTCAACGGTAACCAACGTAATACTGGCCTGATGCAATTGCAGTTCGACATGGGCGCAGGATTGCCCCGCGGCTGCCCCCACTAGCGCACTGCGGTGCACCACAGCGCTGGCGGTAACGGGCAGGGTCTGCAGGATGCCGAGCAACAGCGATAACTGCCCGGACTCCATCGCCCCGGGAATCGCCAGCGCGATATCGCCGCTCATGCCATTAAGCAGCGCTTCAAGGTGGGCGTGTACGAGGTCAGCAGTGTGCCGCGCGGGCCCCAGCGCCGGGCTCAGCGGCTGCGTCGAAAGCCGATGCCAATAGCGGTTACTGATTTCCCTTGGGGCGCGGCGGGCTTGTGCCCAGGCCGGCTCGCCAAACTGATAGCGGTCACCGCTCAGCCACACAACGCCGGGTGACCAGAGCGCGTCGCCGTCGTTCCACAGGCGCAGTGACGCGTCGTTGCAATCGAGGAGTCGCATCAGCCGCGCGGTACCGACAGGTGTCGCAGCAGATGGCGGTCAATGTAGCGCTGGGTGTTGAGCACCAGTCGCTCCTGGGACAGCTGCAGTTGGTGCAGTGCGAACATGATGATGATCGACAAAACGAGGGCCACGAAGGTGCTGTTAAAGGCCACCCCGAGGCTCACGGTCACGCCCGAGATATCGCCCTCAACGGCCTTGTAGGCCTGGCCCAGCGCGTCGCCGATACCGCGCACCGTGCCGATAAACCCGATCGACGGAATCGCCCAGGAGATGTAGCGGACCATGGAGAGCTCCGAGTCGAGCCGGTCGGCTTCGATATCGCACTGCTCGCGCACCGCATCCGATACCGCGGGAATACTGCCGGTGGTGGTGAAGCGGCTCAGCGCATTCCCCAGTGCCCGGGGTAGTAGGTAGTCCTGTTCTTCAGAGGGCAGCGCCTCGAGTGATCGTGACTGCTCCCGGGCGTCCCGGGGCAGAATGCTGGTGCCTTCCGGGATGGCAATCAGATCGCGATTCAACATCTGTGCTTCGGAACGGGTACGGGAGGCCTTGAGGCCCATAATCGCCAGCGCCCAGAGCATCAGAATAAAGCAGGCCTCCTGCTCGTAGTCCTTGATCACGATCGCGAGCGAACGGTTACCAGCAGGGGCTTCGCCCGCCGCCTGTTGCGCTGCCTGAACCGCAAGCTGTGAGTCTGCGCTGGGACGAATGACGCCAACGTAGGCGGCGTGGACCACGATCACGGCGAACAACAGGGCAAACACCTGATAGAGGAACTCTGAGGGTAAACGCAGCTTCATAGGGGGCTCCTGTCGGGCTCAGATATCCACGGGAAAGGACACAGAGAGATCCTCCGAGATGGATTCGGTGGGTTCATAGTCGAGCACGGTACCCGCCTCGGCAACAGCAGGCGCGACCGCCCCGTCGCCCGCGGATTCAACGTTAGTGTCAGGCTCTGCTACTACCGCTGTCTCTTCGGGCTCGACCGCCTCCTGTCCAAAGACAGGGGCAACGAGTAAAACGCTGAACAGCGCAGCCAGTACCGCAACGCTCGCAAAGAGTGTTGGCACGCTACTCCGCATAGCGCGCAATCCTGAAGCCGAGATCGTCACGTCCGCGCTCCCCGTAGTCCCTGAAAGTCAGGCGCAGCTCGGACAAACGACTGAGTGCCCAGCTGCCACCGCGAATGGTGTAGTTGTCGCCGCGCTGCGCGCCCAATGGATCGATCGCGAGCTCGGCATTCGCAGAGGGGATGGCGTAACCGTCGTGTACCCATTCGGCAACATTACCACCCATATCGTGCAATCCGCGATGGTTTGCAGGGAAGCTCCCCACCGGCGCCGAGACGACAAATTGATCTGTGTAG
>JADHQF010000050.1 GCA_016778085.1 Luminiphilus sp.
GCATGTCCCGGAGCGCATCACGCCATGGCTGCTGAACCACATTGAGAGTGCTGCAGGTGTCGCTGCAGTCGAGCACACTGTAAGCGGGCCGCTGCGCTCTGGTGGGGAAGGCCTCTGTGGGAATCGGCTCAATCGTTGCGGGGGCGGAGAGCAAACCCAGAGCCAAGGCTTCGTCGTGGATGCCGCAGGCAAAATCGTACCAACTGATCGCACCCGCGTCGGACCAATGAAACACCCCGCCGGCATCACCACTAAGCGCCAACAACCAACAGATCTCTGCGAGACCGCGGGCCGAGGTCGGCGAACCGATTTGATCATTCACAACGCGCACCCTGTCCTGCTCGCGCATCATTCGCAGCATCGTCAGCACAAAATTGCGGCCGCCGGGACCATAGACCCAGCTGGTACGCACTGCGGCATGGCTCGCGCCACTGGCGAGCACAGCCTGCTCGCCTCGCCATTTGCTCGCACCATAAACACCGAGGGGCGAGGGGTTCGCGTGAGGGGCATAGGGCCGATGCGCACGGCCATCAAACACAAAGTCGGTGGAGATATGTACCAGGCGCAGACCACGCTGGGCACATAGCGCACCCAGCATGGCGGGGGCATTGGCGTTGACTGCATCGGCCAGCTCAGGGTCATCCTCGGCGGCGTCTACAGCAGTGTAGGCCGCCGCATTGATCACCACATGGGGGTCGACTTCTTCCATGACCCTGCGTAGGGCCGAGTCATCAGTCACGTCGCAGGTTGCGCGGCTGAATCCCTCTGCCGCGACCATTTCAGGAGCGCAGTCCATGCATGCCTTGCCGAGCTGTCCCGCGGCACCGAGCACCAGTGCCCGCAGAGCGCTCACAAATGCGTTTCCAGCCAGTTAACGTAGCGGGTAATCACTTCCTCGGATTCAGGCTCATTGAGGATCTCGTGGTAAAGACCCGGCCAGAGGTCGAGGGTCTTGTCCTGAGCACCCAGTGCGTCAAAAAAAGCCTGCGACCCCTCCGGGCCCGCCATCACATCGGCGTCGCCATGGGCGATGTAAATGGGCAACGTGATCTCGCCCGCCCGGGCAATGGCCACCTCCATGGCATCCAACATTTCGATCCCAAGGCCCGTCGTGATCTTGCCGTTATAGACCAGAGGGTCGGCAAGGTAATCGGCCACGACCGCCGGGTCGCGGCTCACGCCATTAGCGTCCAAAGACACCATCCCCAGTTTAGGTAGTACGCTCTTGAGCACTCTGCCAACCCAAAGCAGCGGCGCCGGCGCGGGATCCACCGCGTGGAAGGCAGGGCCCGACAACATGGCTCCCTGAAACGCGGCCTGAGATGCGAGCAGTAAGTGGGCGCTGATGAGCCCTCCCATACTGTGACCCATCAGGAACACCGGCCGCTCCGGATACCACTCGTCGATGCGAGTGCGGAGTGCCTGCATCGGTTCGAGATACTCAGAGAACGACTTCAGGTAAACCCGAGCACCCGGCGAGGCGCCGTGTCCCCTGTGGTCAGGGCCGACCACTGCCACACCGCGCTCATTGAACCGCGCAGCAACGTGCTCGTAGCGACCGGTGTGCTCGGCAAGACCATGGGCTAGCAGCACGCAGGCCTTGGCGTCGTCGACGGGCCAGTGTCGATATTGGATACCGCTAGGGAGACTCTCCATGGTGTCAGTGCTCCCTAGTCAGCGACCGGGGCCAGCCACTCGGCGTACTGGGACTGCTCACCACGTACCGCCCCTAAATAGATGCTTTGCAGTTTTTCCGTGATCGGACCGCGTGCGCCGCTACCGATCGTGCGATTATCGACCTCGCGGATCGGTACCACTTCTGCTGCGGTGCCGGTAAAGAACGCCTCATCGGCGACATAGACTTCGTCGCGGGTAATCCGCTTTTCCCTAACCGTCAGGCCTTGATCCGCCGCAATGCGAAAAATACTGTCTCGCGTAATCCCCTCCAAACAAGAGGTCAGCTCGGGCGTATAGAGGATGCCGTCACGGACGAGGAAAAAGTTTTCGCCACTGCCTTCTGCAACATAACCCTCGTTATCGAGAAGCAAGGCCTCCTCGAAGCCCGCATCCAGTGCTTCTCTGAGTGCCAAAATCGAGTTGATGTAGTTGCCATTGGCCTTCGCTTTACACATTGTAATGTTGACGTGGTGACGGGTGTAACTTGACGTAGCGACGCGAATGCCGCGGTCTCGCGCCTCGGGGTCCATATAGGAAGGCCACGCCCATGACGCCACCATGACATGGGTCTTGAGGTTGTCGGCACGCAGGCCCATTCCCTCAGAACCCAGGAAGCACATAGGGCGGATGTACGCCTCATCCAGATCGTTTGCCCTGACCACCTCGCGTTGTGCGGCGTTGAGGGTCCCTTTGTCGTAGGGCATGTCCATGCGCACAATATGCGCCGAACGGAACAGCCGGTCGGTGTGCTCCTTGAGGCGGAAAATCGACGTCCCTTCGGAGGTCTTGTACGCGCGCACACCCTCGAACACACCCAGACCATAGTGAAAGGTATGGGTCAGCACATGAACCCGCGCTTCCTGCCAAGGCACCATTTCGCCATCGAGCCAGATGTGGCCGGTGAGTTCTGAGAGGTCCATATCGTTTCCTTTCTCTTTATGCTGGTCTGTTTGTGCTGTGTCCGTGGGTTTGCAGCGACAGTATGAGCCATCGGCGCGCCGGGGGCGGATTCTACCCTGCCTGCAATCCGGGTAATAAGGCCTCTGTAATCTGTTTTACCTGCTGGCGCTGGGCTTCAAATTCAGCGGCATCGGTCTCGGCAGCACGCCCCTGTAGTCCCAGAGAGTGCGTCGCGCTGCGATAGTCGAGATACGCCCGCGACAGCATCTTGGCCTCATTAGCCGCTATGAGCCCGGTCTGCTCGAGCGCCTCAAGCAGGCGAATCACGTCAGACCAGTTTGTGAGTTCAGCGTGCTCGCCGGCATGCGCCAGCACGAGGTATTGCACCACAAATTCAATATCGACAATACCACCGGGATCGCGCTTGAGATCAAAGTGGTCGCGGCTGTTCGACGACGCTGTGCGCTCTGCTCGCATCTTGTCGCGCATGTCGCAGACAGCTGAGGCTAGCCCAGTGGGCTCTCTCGGCATGGCCAGCACCTCTCTGCGCAACGCCTCTAACGATGTCTTCAGTGCCAGATCGCCCGCCACCACCCGCGTGCGCACCAGCGCCTGATGCTCCCACACCCAGGCAGACTCGAGTTGGTATCGACGCAGTGCAGGCAATGTTGTGGCCACCAGACCCGAGTCTCCGTCCGGGCGCAGACGCAGATCGACCTCGTAGAGTCTCCCCGCGTAGGTCTGTGCCGACAAGACATGCACGACACGTTGCGCAAGCCGCGTGTAAAAACGGGTGTTGTCGATCACTTTCGGGCCAGCGGTCTCTCCGTCTGCACCGTCGAAGACAAATACCAAATCAAGGTCTGAACCGTAGCTGAGTTCGAGCCCGCCGAGCTTGCCGTAAGCAATGACAGCAAAACCAGCCCGGTCAGATTGCGGCTCGCCGTAACGCTGCACCAACTCGGCGCGCGCCACCGCCAGGGCCTGCTCGATCATGACCTCGGCCAGAAACGTCAAGTTATCGCTCACTTTCATAATCGGCAGCGTGCCGGTCAGCTCGCTCGCGGCGACACGGAGAATCACACCATCCTTGATGCGGCTGAGTGCGCTCATCTGCGCCTCCAGATCCTCTTCCGGTATGCGCAACAGTTGCTGCCTGACCAAGGCATGGAGCTCGTCGCGACTGGGCGCGCTATACAGCGTCGACTCGTGCAGGAGCTCATCCACCAGCTCCGGGCGCGCCGCAAGGCGCTCCGACAGCCAGATGCTCGAGGCTACCAACGTCAGTAGATGCTGCAGTGCGCGCGGGTTTTCCTGAAGTAGCACGAGGTAAGCGCTACGACGGCAGACCGCGCGCACAAAAGGCAGGCTCCTTGTCAGCGCCGCGTCGGGCTCCCGCGTGGCGGCCGCCATCTCACACAAGAGCGGCAAAAAGGCCTCCAGCCGGCGGCGGCCCTCTGGTTGCAGGGCTGCCACCCATGTGCTGTCGAGAAAATCCGCCACGGCGGCCCAGCCCTCTTCAGCATGCTGGTACCCCAGCTCCACCAAGCTCATTTGACTGAGGCCGGAAAACGACAGGCCTGACGCCGCCTCTTTATCACGCGAGGCATCGTCGCCCGATGTCGCCAGAGGCTCGGCAATCAGATCGTTGAACAGCGCGGCAACCTCACGCTGCGCCTCAGCCACATGCGCTTGCAGCGTCTCCCAATCGGCAAATCCCGACAGGAGTGCCAACTGCGCCCGCGGCACCGGTTCGCTCGGCAGCGACTGGGTTTGTCTGTCCTGCATAGCCTGTAGCGCATGCTCAACGCGACGCTCAAGATCATAATGCGCAGCCAGCCGGCGAGCTTGATCGGTGGACAGCACCGCGGCTCGCTCCAAGGCCGTTAACGTGGAAAGCAGTGGTCGGGTGCGAATTTCCGGAATCCGGCCTCCATGAATCAATTGCAGACTCTGCGCAATGAACTCGATTTCCCGAATACCACCCGCGCCGCGCTTTAAATCATTATCCATCCCTAGCCGTGTGACCTCGGCGCGCATCATGCTTTTCATTTCCCTCAGTGCCGCTATCACGGAGAAATCGGTGTAGCGGCGATACACAAAGGACCCGAGCATGTTCATCAGGCTTTCTCGCGCCTCTGGCGTGCCGGTAATGGGCCGCGCTTTGATCATGGCGTAGCGTTCCCACTCCCTTCCCTGCTCCTGGTAGTACACCTCTAATGCGTTGTATGACCCCACCAACGCACCGCTGTCTCCATAGGGCCGCAGACGCATATCCACCCTGAAGGCGAAGCCGTCCTCGGTCACCGCGTCCAGCAGGCGGATCACCATCTGGCCGAGACGAATGAAATACGCCTGGTTATCCAGTTCCTGACGCCCTCCCCGGGTGTGACCCGCCTCGGGATAGGCAAAAATCAAGTCGATATCAGAAGAAAAGTTCAGTTCATTACCGCCGAGCTTACCCATACCGAGCACCACCAGTGATTGTGGCTGGCCGCTGTCTGCGCCGCATGGCGTGCCGTACTTTTCTTTCAGCGTGGCAGTTGCCATGCTGAGTGCTGCGCGAATGCAGCAGTCTGCGAGCTGACTGAGCGCCTCGAAAGCCTCTTCCAAGCTGGCAAGCTGTGCGTAATCACGCCAAAGAATGCGCAGCATCTCCCGATGACGAAAGATTCTCAGAGCAGCCAGCGCCTCCGGCTCGGCTTGAGTCGGTGAAACTAGCGCAGACAGCGCCCGGTCCCAGTGCTCAGCCACCCAATCGCGGCGCTCCAACAGCGTTCCGTCAGCCAACGCATCGCCCAGCCACTTATGCTGGCGCGCGACCTGCTCGCCAAAAAAGTCGCTGCAGGCAAGGAGCTCTTGGAAGGCGCGCCACTGACCCGCTGCCTCCACAGAATCGGTGAGGGCGGTAAAGCCGGCGTCGCCAATGCGCGTTGTCAGACGCGTCATGGCCTCTTCGAGGCAGTCCTCCATCCACGCGGGCCTTCCCAGATCCTGTGACATCCCGTGGCCTACTCTGCCCACTCAGTAGCGCTAGCCTATCGACAAGGGGCAGGCCCCGCCACTCGTGTCATCACGAGCCTGACATGAAGATTTTTACCCTTTCTCGCAACCTGAAGACTCGGTAGGATGCGCGTCCCTGAAAGGCCGCTTCGCCGTGGCCTATCGTCATCAATACCAGCAGATACCATGACCGACACAGCGCATCACATTGCCTGGTTTCGCCACACGGGTCCCTATATCAAGGCACACCGTGGGCGGACCTTTGTGATCTATTTGGGGAACGGCGCGCTGGAATCGGCGGGGCACGCGACCCTGATCCACGATTTGGCCTTGCTTCACTCTCTGGGTATCAAACTGGTCCTGGTTCACGCCACCCGGGAGGCGATTGACGCCGCACTGCCCACCGATCAGCAGGCGCAGTTCCACGACGGTATTCGCATTACCGATGACCTCACGCTGTCGTTGGCTATCGAGACAGCAGCGCGGCAGCGGGTGCAGCTGGAGCAACAGCTTTCGATGGGGCTACCCAACACCCCACTGACCGGGGCCCGGCTCAGAATTCTGGGCGGCAATGTGGTGACAGCAAAGCCCATTGGTGTTCTCGATGGCGTCGACTATCTGCACAGTGGCACGGTACGCCGAGTCGATGCCGAGGGGGTTCGTGGCATTCTGGATCAGGATGCAATCGCGCTGCTGTCGCCACTCGGTTACTCGCCAGCGGGAGAAATTTTCAGTGTCAGCGCCAGCGAGGTTGCTGAAAAAGTAGCCGTGGCCATTGGCGCTGACAAGTTGATTTTCCTTGAGCGCCAGCCGGGCCTACACACCGCTGGCGGAGAACTGATTCGCCAGTGCACCATTGACTCCGCATGGGATCTCGACCTCGGGGATGTCGAGCAGCAGCGCCTGCGCGACAGCGCCTGCCGATCCTGCACCAACGGCGTCGCTCGCAGTCATTTGCTCAGCTACGAGCGTGAGGGCGCGCTCCTTGAGGAGCTTTTCACCCATGACGGCTCCGGCACCTTGATCGCACAAAACCCCTACGAGCAGGCCAGGTCAGCGGACATCAACGACATCGCCAGCATCGTCGAGTTGATCAGACCACTGGAGGACAGTGGCGCGTTGGTCAAACGGTCCCGCGAGCGCCTCGAGGAAGAGATCGGGTACTTTTCCATTCTCGAGCGGGATGGCCGCGTCCTGGCGTGCGCCGCACTCTACCCGTATGAAGCTGCGAGCGTGGGAGAGATCGCCTGTGTCGCGACACATCCTGACTACCGTGGCACAGGCAGAGCTCGGCAGCTTCTGGATGAACTGATCGCCGAGGCGAAAGCGCTCTCGCTCACGCACGTCTTTGTGCTCACGACACAAAGCACGCACTGGTTTCTCGAACAGGGCTTTGAAGCCGCGAGCCTGGACGACTTGCCGGTCGAAAAACAACAGCTCTATAACTGGCAGCGCAACGCGGCGGTGCTGCGACGAACAATCTGAACTCCTCAGACGCCAGTGGTAAGCTAGCGACCCCTTTTTAATCACCACCCGGAGAATTCGATGCCCCAATATCGATCTCGCACCTCAACCGCCGGACGCAATATGGCAGGCGCCCGGGCCTTGTGGCGTGCAACCGGCATGCAGGATGAGGACTTTGAGAAGCCCATCATTGCGGTGGTGAATTCGTTCACCCAGTTCGTGCCCGGCCACGTGCACCTCAAAGACCTCGGACAATTGGTTGCGCGTGAGATCGAAGCAGCAGGTGGCGTCGCCAAAGAGTTCAACACCATCGCCGTGGACGACGGTATCGCCATGGGCCACGACGGCATGCTCTACAGTTTGCCGTCCCGGGACCTCATCGCCGATTCTGTCGAGTACATGGTCAACGCGCACTGCGCGGACGCCATGGTGTGTATTTCCAACTGCGACAAGATCACCCCCGGCATGCTGAACGCCGCCATGCGGCTCAATATCCCGGTGGTGTTTGTCTCGGGTGGCCCGATGGAAGCAGGCAAAACCGCGTTATCTGAGCACAAGCTGGATCTGGTCGACGCCATGGTGATCGCCGCGGACTCCAGTGCCGACGATGCCACAGTGGAAGCCTACGAGCGCTCTGCCTGTCCAACCTGCGGCTCCTGCTCGGGCATGTTCACCGCCAACTCGATGAACTGCCTGACCGAGGCCTTGGGACTCAGCTTACCCGGCAACGGATCGCTACTGGCGACCCACGCAGACCGTGAACAACTGTTTTTGCGCGCGGGCCGTCTGATCGTGGACTTAGCGCGGCGTTGGTACGAGCAGGATGATGCCACGGCGTTGCCTCGCGAGATTGCCAGCCGACGTGCGTTTGAGAACGCCATGAGCCTCGATATCGCCATGGGTGGCTCGACCAACACGATCTTGCACCTGCTCGCCGCGGCGCAGGAGGCCGGTGTGGACTTCGACATGGCCGCGATCGACACGCTATCCCGGAAAATCCCACAGCTGTGCAAGGTGGCACCGAGCACGCCGCTCTACCACATGGAAGACGTGCACCGCGCCGGTGGGGTTATGGCCATCCTCGGTGAACTCGCACGGGGAGACCTGCTCCATCTGGACTGCCCAACGGTCCATAGTGCTAGCCTCGGCGAGGCGCTGTCCCGCTGGGACATTATGCAGACCGAGGAAGAGGAAGTTCGCACCCTCTATGCCGCGGGCCCCGCCGGCATTCCCACCCAGCAGGCTTTCAGCCAGAATCTCCGTTGGCCCAACCTCGACACTGACCGGGAAGGCGGGTGCGTGAGAGAGATGGCGCACGCCTACTCGCTGGAAGGGGGCCTAGCGGTCTTGTTCGGCAACATTGCAGAGCTGGGCTGCGTGGTGAAAACCGCCGGCGTGGACGATGAGTCACTACAGTTCACCGGACCTGCACACATTTGTGACAGTCAGGAAGCCGCGGTGGCCGATATTCTTGAAGACCGTGTTCAGGCGGGGGATGTGGTCATTATCCGTTATGAGGGGCCGCGCGGTGGGCCCGGCATGCAGGAGATGCTCTACCCCACCAGCTATCTCAAGTCCAAAGGACTTGGAAAAGCCTGCGCACTGATTACCGATGGGCGTTTCTCCGGTGGCACCTCGGGGCTGTCCATTGGGCATGTGTCACCCGAGGCCGCGTCCGGCGGTGCGATTGCCTTGATTGAGCCGGGTGACCCAATCGAAATCGATATCCCCGCGCGGACGATCAACGTGTTGGTAGATGACGCCACGTTGGCGGGTCGGCGAGAAGCCATGAATCAGAGCCCCCGCGCCTGGCAACCCGCGGCAGATCGGCCCCGACAGGTATCGACGGCGCTCAAGGTCTACGCGAGCATGGTGACCAGTGCCGATAAAGGCGCGATCCGCGATCAATCCCTGATCAAGGGCTAACCGTCTCTGCATTCTGTGCCGCAAGCGCCGCCAGGTCGTCGCGCAAGGACTGCAAGCGGTTGCGCAATTTCCGGTCCTGCTTGTCAGTCCGCGCGATCAACACGTCTCGCGATAACTGCAAAATGACCTCGCCATTGTGATCGATGCCCTCCCGGTAGGCGGGCAACAGGGCATCATCGCGCCCTGCTATCAAAGCACGCACCTGATCTGGCCAGTCAGGTTCAGCTTCCAGCAAGATCACTGACAACTCCGCTATCCAGACCCGCCGATCTTCCAACCAAAAACGATCCAATCGCGTCATTTCCGATACGCCAACAGCGATACGGTCGGTCTGCTCCGCGGTAAGCGGGCCGAGGTACCGGTTCAATTGCTTGTCGAACCGATCTTCGAGATCTTCACGGTGCTCCGCATCGCTTCGCGCCAGCCGGTCTTCCTCAAACTCCTCCTGTTTGGACATTAAGACGTCCACGAACTCCTGCCGCTGATCAGGCCCGAGTTCCTCTCCCGTACTCAATAACAACTCCAGAAAAGGATCCTGAAAACGAATCGCCGCTTCCTCGATGCGGTCTGCCATCACACGGGTATCCTCGAGCGGCACACCCTCATCGAGGATGGTCAAGGCATCATCGAGCAAGACCACATAGGCAGGTAACTCCTCGCGACGGTGCCATTCGAGCAAAGCCTCCAGACGGCCATCGAAACGCGCCTGCTGTTCACGATCCAGTGACACATAGTCATCGAGATACCAACGAACGAGGATATCGACACGGTTGTAAATAAACTGGGTGGCCGAGCAGCTGCTCAAAGTGAGCAAAATCAGGCACCAGGAAAGGCCTCGCGTCACGTGCGTGACAACACTCCGATTGCATCCCCGCCGATCAGTCACAGTGCGGCGTGGCTTTCGGTTTGGCAGAATCTCAGAGAACCGCTTCGATCCGCGCGCAAAACCGCGGACCAAAGCCTGAGTTAGGCCGCGTTGGCGAGCACCTGGCCACGCCCATCCAGAGCAGAGAGAATGGCTGCCAGCGACGCTTGCACGATATCGTGGCTGCGGCCGACGCCACAGGGGCGTTCGCCATCGATATTCAGTTGTACGTAACACACTGCCTCCGCGTCTGCACTCTGACCCAGCGTGTGCTCAGAGTACTCAACCACTACGATATGTCGGCCGGTGAACGACTCCATGGCCTGCACAAAGGCGTCGACCACCCCGTTGCCCTGGCCAGTCAGCGCTACATCTCCCTGAGGGCCATGCAATGTGACCTCAAGTCCGTCGGACTCATCCCGCCGTGACAGCTGGTAATTGCCCAACTGCCATCGGTCCGCGGTGCTCAGATAAGTCTCACTGAACAACGCAAAAATATCGTCGCTGGACACCTCGGCTTCGCTGTCCTCCGCCAAGCCCTGCACGGCGGTACTGAAGTCGACCTGCAGCCAACGCGGCAGTTCCAGTCCGTAATCTCGACGCAACACGTGGGCAACACCGCCTTTGCCCGATTGACTATTGATACGAATCACTTCCTGATACGTGCGACCGATGTCGGCAGGATCAATCGGCAAATAGGCGACATCCCAGGCTTCATCGGCGTCACGCTTGGACAGGCACTTATGGATGGCGTCTTGGTGACTGCCGGAGAAAGCCGTGAATACGAGCTCTCCCGCGTACGGATGGCGCGGGTGAACCGGCAACTGCGTGCATTCACGGGCTACCGTGCAAATCTCATCCATGTGAGTGAAATCCAACATCGGGTCCACGCCCTGACTGTAGAGATTCATCGCCATAGTCATGATGTCCATATTGCCCGTCCGCTCACCGTTGCCCAGCAGCGTGCCTTCCACCCGGTCTGCACCCGCCATCACACCGAGCTCGGCAGCAGCGACCGCACATCCCCGATCGTTGTGGGTATGCAGGGAGATGATCAGTGAGTCACGGTTGTTAACGTGATCACAAAACCACTCGATTTGATCCGCATAGATGTTGGGCGTGCTCATTTCCACTGTAGCGGGCAAATTGATGATCACTGGCCGATCAGGGGTCGGTGCCAGTACCTCGTTCACCGCATCGCAAACCGATACCGCGAAATCCATCTCCGTACCGGTAAAACTTTCGGGGCTGTACTCAAATACCCACTCTGTTTCGGGGCGGGCGTCTGCGGCTTCCTTAATCAGGCGGGCGCCGTTCACAGCAATATCCCTAATACCGTCCCGGTCGAGACCGAAGACGTATTCCCGCTGCACGGTAGAGGTGCTGTTGTAAAAATGCACCACGGCTCGCTTGACGCCCTCGAGCGCGGCGAAGGTTTTTTCAATGAGGTCCGCCCGCGCCTGCACGAGCACCTGCACGGTGACGTCGTCGGGAATGCGGTGCTCTTCGATCAGCTTCCGCAGAAAGGCAAAATCATGGCTTGAGGCCGAAGGGAACCCCACCTCAATCTGCTTAAAACCGATTGATACCAGTAGCTCCCACAGGCGCAGCTTTTGCTCTGCATTCATCGGCTCTACCAGAGCCTGATTGCCGTCACGCAAATCGACGGAACACCACTCAGGCGCAGCCTGAATGATGTTGTCCGGCCAGCGACGGTCTGGCTTGGCGATCGGCTGAAACGCGCGGTACTTTCGGTAATCAAAGCGGCGATGATCGAATCGGGCGTTTTCCACGGCACTGCTCCTGATGCGGTTTGAGGACGCGTAGTGTACTGGCGAGCGCCTGGGGATAATCACCAAAAACCGTGATATTTGTCCATTATTTGGTGCTTAATGCTATAAAAATGGATATATAATAATATTTTCACTATCCCAATGCATTTTTATGGATAATTCACTGCCGCTACTGGATCGGCTTGATCGCCGTATTCTGCGGGTTTTGCAGGACGATGCCGGTCTCAGCAACCTTGAGCTGGCTGAGCGGGTAGGCTTGTCCGCTACACCGTGCGCGCGTCGCGTCAAACGGTTGATGACAGAGGGTGTCATTACCCACCAGGCCGCGATGGTCGACCCCAAAAAGTTGGGCCTGAATTTGACCGCCCACATTAGTGTCACCATGGATCGGCACACCCCGGATCGCTTCGAGGCGTTTGAAGAGACGGTGTTGTCACTAACGGAGGTGGTGGATTGCTGCGTGGTCACCGGCCAGAGTGCCGACTACCTGCTGAAAGCTGTCGTCCGCGATATGGCGCACTACGAGCAATTCTTATTGGGCAAGCTAACCCGCATCCCCGGGGTCACCGGTGTCCATTCGAGCTTCGAAC
>JADHQF010000051.1 GCA_016778085.1 Luminiphilus sp.
AGAAAGAGCGCCACCAACACCGCAAGGACCACGACGATGACCACCGCCCATCGGCCACGACGCAATACCCGCGGGCTACCTTTTAGTGCCTCATCGGTCAGATCATGGGAGAGTGTGCTGGCGCAGACCAGCAGCTGGCTGTCGGCGGTGGACATGATGGCTGAGAGCACCGCAGCGAGCAGCAGGCCCGCCAGTACCGGGGGTAGCACCTGTTCCGACAGGGCAAAAAATACCTGCTCATTATTGTTCAGTGAATCGAATGCGCCGCGCCCCACCAGCCCGGTGAGGACCATTCCCGAGAACACAATCAGATACCAGATGAGGGTGATGCGTGCCGCGGAGCGGCGCGCGCGGTGATCCTTGAGCGCCATAAAGCGCACCATCAGATGTGGCTGCCCAAACGTACCGAGACTGATGGCCAGAGACCCTATGACAAAGCCGATCACTGATAAGGTCGCCGCATTGGTGCCTCCACCGCGTTGGCTGCCGAGGTCGATGAGCTCAACAACGGGACCCAACCCTCCCAGCGAGATCACTGTCCCAAACGGCAGCGCGATCGCTGCCAGACACATGACCACACCTTGTATGGTATCGGTGAGACTGACCGCCCAATAGCCGCCCAGCCAGGTATAAATCAGAATGACGAGAGCGCCGCACACAATCGCCAGCGTGTCGCTGACGGCAAACACCTCGGTGACAGCCAGCCCCGCCCCCTGGAACTGCGCGGCGACGTAAAACACGAAGGCGACCAAGATAATGACGGCCGCGGAACGCACTAGGGACTCGCTGCGGTGGTTGTCGTTCGGGTCACGGAGAAAATCGATGAAGGTGGTCAGCTGATGCTGATGGCTTGCTTCCAATAGCCTCGGTGCGATCCACCACCACGCCACGACCATTCCAGATAGGCTTCCCAAAGCGACCCACACAACAGATGGCCCAATGACAAAGGCGGCGCCGCTGACGCCCAACAATGTCCACGCTGAAGAGGCGCTGGCGCTGTAGGAAATGCCGGTCACCCAGGGGCCCACTTTGCGACCGCCCAGAAAAAAATCGCTACTGGAGTGAGTGCGACGCGACGCCCAGAGGCCCACTGACAGCAGCAGACATTGGTAAGCCACGACGGCACTCAATACGATGGTGCTGACGTCGGCGGTGGTATTCAAGATAACGCGCCTCCCGTCCGGTTGGCGTTATGATGCCACTCAGTCAGAGATAAAGGGGACTCCGTTGAGAGAGACTGGCTTCTCCCACGTGGTGATCACCACCGCGAACGCGCCTCAGCTGGGCGGATTTTTTGCTGCGCTGGATTGGCACCAGCAAAGTACCCCTGTTTCTGCCGATGCGGCTGATTTTTGGGGCGCGGATGGGACCCAAGCGGCCGAGCGCTGGGTCGCGCCCAGCGGTGCATGCGAGGTCGTGTTGCTCCCCGTTGCGAACACAGCGCCGGTGCTTCGCCCTGTGGATTGCGCAGTGACCACCCCGGGCGGGCTTTTCGACATCAACATGCGCACTTGGGACAGTGAATGGGCGCGCGATTTTTTGCACGCGCATGGTTGGCGGGAGTTGGTCCCGGCAGTGGCCTGGCAATTTGGCGAGGTGCGCACGAGTGAGGGGCTGTACATTCAAGATGACGGCATTGTCATGGCCGTGATGCAACGTCTGAGCCCACCCCTAGAAGGCATCGAGTTCGACCGCATGAGCGATGTGTTCAACTCCACACAAATGGTGAGCAACGTCGAGGCAGCGCTCGCTTTTCTCAAAGTCTTGGGATTTGAGCGGTTTATCGATCATGCCGGACCGCTGCCCGGGGAGGGTCCCCGGGTATTGCAGCTTGAGCAGTATCCCGTCGAAACCGCCGGCATCCACCTGAGCATTGCGCATCCAGAGGCAGCGATGTCGGGTTCGATTGAACTGATCGACGTGCCGGAGCACCCTTTGCCTTGCCTCTCGGTACCGAGCACGGGCGGCCGCGGCCTGCGCGCACTCGCCATTCCCTGCAACGATGTGGCGGAGACCTATGCCGCCGTCAACGACAGCGAGTGGTCGACACAGGTGTGTCAGCCACTGGGAAAGCGCAACCTGCCTGGACTGCTGGGCGGTCAATGCTTTGCCGTGACCGCGCCCGATGGCGGGCGACTCGATCTCTATCAAATAACTCACTGAGCATGAGCCTATGTTGAAGTCGATCTTGATGGTCTGGGTGCTGGCGCACAATCTGGCACTGACTCAGGAGGCCTATGAGGATTACCTAGGTTATCGATCAGTCGATGCGGGCGTGATGTCCGCCGAGCTGGCAGCGGCGATCGACCGACCCGAGTTGGCCGATAGACGCTTTGTCACCATGATGCCGCGCTCGGGTCCACAGGTGGGACTCCGTCTCGTCGAGGGAGACACTTCCGGCTATGTGCCCATGAAGCGGGTGGGGTGGAGCGCGATTGAGCTACTGGTGCAGGACCCCGAGCAACTTGAGTCCGAGCTCCCCGGTTCAGCGTTTCGTCACCTGCAGGGCCCCGATTTTTTGACCGAGCAGAAAAATATTCTGGCGATGCAGGTGACCGGGCCTAATCAGGAGCTGTTCTATCTCACCCATATGATTGATCCGTCGAAATCCTTTTTACGGCCTCAGCCGAGCCCGGAACCCGTGGGCCAAACCTTCATCATGGTCATGGGTAGCCCGGATTTGGAGGCCAGCCTCGCCTTTTGGCGGCGGTATTTTGATAACGGTATTGTCGGGCCGATCCCTTATCGCATCGGCGTCCTGTCGGATGCTTATGATCTGCCCGGAGAGACGCTGCATCCCCTGGCGCTGGTGTCCATGTCTGATGGATATGGCATTGAAATCGATCAATACCCTGACGAGGCCACCGCGGTGCCCGCACCCGAGGATGAGCGAGGTGGTGTGATATTGGTTAGCCTGAGTGTCGATCCCGAGGGCCTCAAAGCCCCTCTGCCCTGGCGGCTGCCTTATACCAATGCCGCCGGAGCCGTCGAAGGTGGTGTGATGATTTTGCCATCTGGTGCGCCCATCGAGATCGCATTGACTAACGCTATGTTGCCAGCGCCCGCTCCTTAGGCTTATTGTTATATTGATATATCTTTTACAGGGTCTTCCGCCGATTCAGGCGTATTGAGGCCCGCGGGGGTTAACGGGTTCGTTGTGGGCAACACGCTCTTTGACAAGCTATGGCAAGCACATGAGGTGACGACGCTGTCAGAGCGTCAATCTTTGCTGTATGTCGATCGCATTTTTCTGCACGAGCGAACCGGTAGCGTGGCATTGAATGGTCTGCTCGAGAAACAGCGCTCGGTACGCAGACGCGAGCATGCGTTCTGCACCATGGACCACATCGTCGATACCTTGCCGGGGCGTGGTGACGACACCCTCATGCCCAGTGGCCGGGATTTCATCGTCGCAACCCGACACGCGGCTCACGAAACCGGCATTCAATTATTTGACATAGTGGATGCTGATCAGGGCATCGTGCACGTGATCTCGCCCGAGCTCGGGATCGCATTGCCCGGGTTGTCACTCATCTGCCCGGACAGCCACACATGTACTTTGGGAGGACTCGGTGCGCTCGCGTGGGGTGTGGGTTCGACTGAAGCCGAGCATGCGTTGGCGACCAGCACGCTCCGTGTGACAAGACCACAGACCATGCGCGTCAGCTTCGCGGGTCTGCTCGGCGCGGGCGTCTCCGCAAAGGATCTTATTCTGTTCACTATCCGCGAATTGTCAGCCTCAGGGGGTGCGGGTTACGCCATTGAGTTTGCCGGGCCCGCTATCGATGCGCTGCCGGTAGAAGCGAGGCTGACGCTCTGCAATATGACCACCGAGCTCTCCGCCTTTACCGGGCTGATCGCTCCCGACCAAAAAGTGCTCGACTATTGTGTGGGCCGCCGCTACGCGCCGCAGGGTCAGCTCTGGGATCAGGCCGCCCAACACTGGCAATCTTTGCGCAGTGATGAGGGCGCTGCGTTTCATCAGGAACACTGCTTTGACATTGGGTCACTCAAACCCCAGCTCAGTTGGGGCACCAGTCCGCAACACTGTGTCGACTGGGATGATGCCATCCCGCATGTCAGGGATGCGCCTGATGCGTCGGCGTCGGCGGCTTGGCAGCGCGCGCAGGACTACATGGGGGTGACACCGGGCAGTCAGTTATCGGATTACGCCCTGGACGCTGCGTTTATTGGCTCATGTACCAACAGCCGATTGTCCGACTTACAGCTGGCGGCCGCGTATTTGGTGCGCACCGGCCACAAGGTTGCAAAAGGGGTGAAGGCGCTCTGCGTGCCTGGCAGTGGTCAGGTGAAGCGGGCTGCTGAGGCCGAGGGGCTAGACGATATCTTCCGCAGTGCCGGCTTCGAGTGGCGGGAGCCGGGTTGTTCAATGTGCTTTTTCGCTGGTGGTGAGAGCTTCGGCAAAGGGGTCCGGGTGGCCTCGACCACCAATCGTAACTTCGAAGGTCGGCAGGGGTTGGGTGTCAGGACACATATCGCCAGCCCGCTGACGGTGGTGGCCAGCGCCTGCGCCGGACATCTCGTGGCGGATACCACCGCATGACGCCTTTCACTCAGCATCGCGGTGTGGCGTTGCCGTTGCTGCGCGACAACATCGATACCGACGCGATCATTCCCTCACGGGAAATGCGCACCGTGTCACGCTCTGGTCTGGCAGCGGGGCTGTTCGCACCCTGGCGTTACCTTGATCCGGACGCTCGCACTCTCAATCCGGAGTTCGCGCTGAACCAGTCTGAGTACAGTGGCGCCTCCATTCTGCTTGCCGGCAATAATTTTGGATGTGGTTCCTCGCGCGAGCACGCTGTGTGGGCACTCATGGAAAGCGGTTTTCGCGCAATTATCGCGCCGTCTTTTGCCACCATTTTTCGCAACAATGCCCTGCGCAATGGATTGCTGACGGTAGCGCTGGAGCAGCACGACCTTGATGAGTTAGTGGACTGGATCACTGTGGATCCTGCCGCGCATATGATTCAGCTGGACCTCGAGGCATGTTCGATTGAGTTCGATCCTGAGCGAGACAAGAAGGTATTTTCGGTCGACCCTGCCGCGCAGGATATGCTGTTGAAGGGCCTCGATGAAATCGGACTGACCGAGCAATCGATGGATCTGGTGGTGCGCTTTGAAGAACAGGATCAGGCGCGAAGACCCTGGGTCTACCTCCCAAGCGATTAGCCGCTGAGCACGCCCTCGCGGGTCAGTGCGGCGATGGCTTCATCGTCCAGTCCCAACTCCTTCAAGACTTCTGCATTATCGGCGCCGGTTTTTGGCAAGTCCCGATGCAGCGGTGGTTTATGGTTGCCAAACTCGACGGGCAAGCGCGGCAGGGTGGTTTGCTCGCCTGCGTGATCACCCTCGGTCAGGTGCACCGGTAGCAAGCCGCCGGATGCGGTTAGGTGCGGGTCATCAAACAGGTCGCCGGGTGTGTTAATGGGGGAGAAGGGTAGCCCTGCCCGCTCGAGGCGCTCGCTGAGCTCCGCAAGCGAAAGCGGCGCAAACAGCTCGCGGATGGCGGGCAATAAGTTGTCCCGCGCCGCGACACGGCCCGCGTTGCTCGCGAGCGTCACATCCGCAGCCCAGTCGGTGAGCCCGAATTCCTCGCAGAAGCGCTGCCACAAGGTATCGCTGACGATACCCACGAACAGCCTCTCTTCTGAGTCGAGTTCGAAAATATCGTAAACAGCCCAGGCGGACTGTCTGACCGACATGGGCGGCGGTGCGTCACCGCTGACGGCTTGCTGTGCCATGTGCTGGCCAACTAGAAACGCAGTGGTCTCAAATAGGGCGCTGGTCACGTGGCTACCTTCGCCGGTTTCACGACGGCGGTGCAGTGCCGACAGAATGGCAATCACGCCAAACATGCCGCCGGTGATATCAATCACGGATGAACCGGCGCGGAGCGGACGGTCCGGTAAGCCGGTCATATACGCCAGCCCGCCCATCATCTGGGTGACTTCGTCGAGCGCAACCCGATTTTCGTAAGGGCCTGAGAGAAAGCCTTTCAATGAGCAATAGATGAGACCCGGGTGATCGGCTTTCAGCGACTCGTAATCGAGGCCCAATTTGGCCATGGTCCCGGTGCGGAAATTTTCCAGCACGATATCGGCGGACTGAATCAGTTGCCGCGCCACATCAAGGCCTTTGGGGTGCTTGAGGTCGAGGGCGATAGACCGCTTGTTGCGGTTGTACATCGGAAAGTAGCCCGCTCCGGACCCTTTCAGGCGCCGGGTATTATCCCCTTTCAGGGGTTCAACCTTGATGACGTCTGCTCCGAGATCACCCAGAATGACGCCCGCAGTGGGGCCCATCACCATATGGGTAAATTCGACAACTTTGATTCCCTGCAGTGGAGCCGCTTGCTCCTCCGCCCCCCGGGACCCCGTCATTACTGCCTCTCCGGATGATTTGTTATGATGTTATATCATTAAGCTCTTTCAGCTGGCAAAGCCGCACATGACAGATAAACTTGACAACACGGCCGTCATTCTAGCCAAACGCCCTGAGGGTTTACCCAACCCCGACGATTTTGCGCTTGAGAATCGACCGCTGGGCGATCGCCCATCAGGGCAGGTGCGGTGTGAGACGCTCTATTTGTCTCTCGACCCCTATATGCGCTCCGTGATCGCCGGTAGTCACATGGGGCATGGCATAGACCCCGGTGATGTGGTCGCCGGCGAAGTCGTTGCCCGAGTCGTGGACAGTGATGACCCCGACTGGCCGGTCGGGACGGTCGTGCGTTGCCATGGTGGCTGGCAACAGTTCACCGATCAGTCACCTGATGCCTTGTCCCGGGTGCCTGCGGCGCTGAGCAGGCCGTCGCTGGCCCTGTCTATTTTGGGTATGCCCGGGCTCACTGCCTGGGCCGGTATGGTTCAGCAGGCCAAAGTCCGCGAGGGCGACGTGGTCGTTATTCCCGCCGCGGTCGGCGGGGTTGGCGCGATGGCCGCACAGCTTTGCAAACGCGCTGGCGCCACCACCATTGCGATTACCAGCGGCAGCGAGAAGCGGCGCATCGCTACTGAAGCGTTGGGCTACGATCACTGCATTGACCGCATCGACGAGGACCTTGCAGAGGCGCTGACGAGGACTGCACCGGATGGCGTTTCGGTTTATTTTGATCTGGTGGGAGACCCCACTTTGACCACGGTGGCACAGCAGCTGTCGATCGGTGGTCGTGTGGTGTTGTGTGGCCTGATCAAGGACTACAACGGCGACCACAAGACGACGGGTCCACACCCCGGTTTATGGATTACCAAGCGTGCGACGGTCACCGGGCTGGTGGTGTATGACTACGAGTCGCAGCGCGCGGCCTTCGAGGAAGAATTTGTGCCCCTCGCCGAGGCAGGCGAACTGGTCGCTAATGAAGAAATGCACGACGGGCTCGCTGCCGCCCCCGCCGCCTTCTGCGAGCTGATGCGCGGGCGTAATCATGGCAAGGTGGTGGTGCGAGTCGGCGAGTGAGCCACCTCGACACCCGTCAATAAGGGAAGCGTGATGACACAGATTACGATTAGCGAGGTCGGCCCCCGCGATGGCCTGCAGAGCGTTGAGACAATCCTCTCAACGGAGGGAAAGCTCGCCTGGATCGAAGCAGAGTATGGCGCGGGTGTCAGAGAGATCGAAGTCGGCTCCTTTGTCTCTCCAAAGCTGTTGCCGCAGATGGCCGACACGGCGGCGGTGGTCAAAGGCGCGCTCCGTCACAAAGATTTGGTGATAGCGGTGCTGGTGCCCAACCTGCGCGGCTGTGAGGCAGCGGTGGAGGCCGGCGCCCACAAAATTTCGATTCCCCTGTCTCTGAGCGAGACCCACAGCATCAAAAATGTGCGGCGTGATCACGCGCAGATGCTCGAGGAGATCGCGGCTTGTCAGGCGCTGGTCGATCAGGTGCCGGAAGCAGACCGCCCCGACTTCGAGGTGGGCCTGTCGACGGCGTTTGGCTGCACGATTGAAGGCGCCGTAGAAGAATCCTTCGTCATTGATATGGCGGAGCGTGTGCTGGGGCTGGGTGTCGCCGAAGTGGGTTTGTCTGATACCACCGGCATGGGTAACCCGGCGCAGTTGGAGCGTCTGGTCACGGGTATTTGGCAACGCTGCGGCGAGCCCCACCTCACCGGTGTGCACCTGCACAACACCCGGGGTCAGGGCCTGGCCAATGCATTGCGCGCCGTCGAGCTGGGCATTACCACGCTGGACAGTTCCCTCGGTGGCTTGGGCGGTTGCCCGTTTGCGCCCGGAGCCAGCGGTAACATTGTGACCGAAGATCTGGTGTTCATGCTGGAGTCGATGGGCTACCACACGGGGATCGATCTGGAGGTGTTGCTGAGTGTGCGGCAGGACGTAGCCAAGCTACTACCAGAGGAAGAGTGGTTCGGTTTTACCGCCGCGGCGGGGTTACCCAAACATTTCGGTGACGTGCCACTGCAGGAAGCCAGCTGACATGACGGCGCCGATGTTGCCGGTCCGCAACCCGCGAACCGGGGAGTGGGATCACGAGATTCCCATTACCTCACCTGATGACATTGCATCCATTACCACCGCTTTGCGCGCAGAGCAGGCCCAGTGGGTCGCAACGGGTGCATCAGGCCGCGCAGCCTGCTTAAACCGGTTTGCAGACGCGGTGATGGCCGAGGTCGGGCCCTTGGGGCAGGCGCTCTCGATCGATACGGGTCGATCTACCTTCGCTCAGTTTGAGGCGATCAAGTCCGTCGAGCTGATTCGTATGTGGGCCGAGCGCGCGGGGCCTATCCTTGAGGAGCTGGCGGGCGCCGGCCAGTCGGGTCAGGTCCCCGCTGTCCACTATCAGCACCGGCTGATTCCTTATCAGGTGGTCGCGGTGATCAGTCCCTGGAATGTGCCGCTGCTGCTCGCCATGATCGACAGCCTCGCGGCGCTGTCAGCGGGCTGCTCCGTTTTGCTCAAGCCTTCGGAGGTCACGCCACGATTCATTGAGCCCTTGCAGCGCGCACTCGACGCCGTGCCCGAATTGGCTGCGGTCCTGCGCATTGTCACGGGCGGCCCTGAAACCGGCATGGCGATGATTGAGCAGGTGGATGCCGTCTGTTTTACCGGTAGCGTGAAAACCGGCCGGCAGGTCAGCCAGCAGGCAGCAGCCTGCTTTATTCCCGCGTTTCTCGAGCTGGGCGGCAAGGACCCCGCCATTGTTCTACCCGACGCCGATATATCCCTCGCCGCCCGCGCCATTATTCGTAGTGCCATCGGTATGACGGGTCAGGCCTGTCAGTCGCTCGAGCGTATCTACTGCCATGAAAGTATTGCCGAGCCTTTTACCGAAGAGCTCCTCGTGCAGCTCAAGGCGCTGTCTTTAACCTGTACCGAAGATGGTGCTGGCGATATCGCGCCGCTGATTTTTGAGCGACAGGTGGAGACTATACAGGCGCAGGTCGACGACGCGCTGGCGAAGGGCGCGACTTGCTTGCTGGGCGGCGAACCTGTGCAGGCGGGAGGCATCTGGTATCCCCCGACGCTCCTCACCAACGTGAACCACGACATGCTGATCATGCAGGACGAGACGTTTGGTCCTGTGATTCCTGTTGTCATTTATGGCGATGTGGAGGAGGCCGTTGCGCTTGCCAACGATTCGGCTTTTGGACTTTCTGCGGCGGTGTTCTCTGCCGACACTGACGCCGCGAAGGCCGTCGCCGAGCGTCTTCAGGTCGGCGCCATCAGTATCAACGACGCCTCGCTAACCGGCATCGTCAACGACGTGGAAAAAAACAGCTTTCGGTTTTCCGGCATGGGCGGGTCGCGTATGGGGCCCGCCGGACTGACGCGGTTTTTGCGCAAGCGCGCCTTGCTCATTCAGACCGGTGAGCCGGCGCCGGTGCAATTATTCTCGGACACTGCACAGACAGAGACATAACAGGGGGAAACGCCATGACTATGGTATGGGTCGATCTAAAACCCGGGGACGGGGGCTGTCAGCCCATCCTCGATTTTCTGACGGAGATTTTGCCGGATACGCGTAGCTTTGATGGCTGTCAGGATCTCAAGGTGTACATCGAGGGCGATGGCGAGGGCATGGTGTTTATTGAGTACTGGGACAGCGCTGAGCACTATCAGCGCTACCTGAGTTGGCGCACCGAGACCGGGGTGCTGGATCGCCTCGTCGAGATGCTGGCCGCACCGCCGGTCATCCGAATTGCCGAAGACTCGGGTGTCTAGCCTGTTGGATATCCGGTGTCGACTCCCCCACGTATTTCTGGCCGCGGGTTTTTTGGCTTTTATCGGAGTGGGTCTGCCGGCAGTCGCCACCGCGCAAGCCATCACAGCCTGCGACTGGGAAGTAGGCCATCCCTCTGACCCGGACCGCGTTGGGCCCGGGGTGTCCTCCTCCAAAGTGGATACCGAACGTGCCATGGCGGCTTGTCGGGGTGACCTCGCAACGGACCCTAACAACCCGAGGCTGCAATACCAGTTGGGCAGAGCGATTGTCTATCACGCCGATAGACACGGCACCTCCTACGAGGAGGGCATGGTTTACCTCGCCCAGTCCGCGGCTGCCGGCCACACTCAGGCGATGTTTGTCTACGGACTGATGTTGTCCCGGGAATCGCGGGCCTGCGAGGCGGCGCCCTGGATGCGGCGCGCTGCCGCGGCGGGACTCAAGTCAGCGCGACTGGCCTACGTTGACAATGCGGTAGGTGGCCGCTGGTCGGACTGTGGCGTGGTGCTGGATATGGATCTGATGGCGGGATTTCTCGACGCCGCCGCGGATCAGGTGTCGGGTTATTACGAGAACATGTTACTGGGCGCTCTGCGGCGAGAGTTGGCCGGTCTGACATCACCCTGAACGCGCTCGCTCTAAGGTAAAGCAGCGCCAGCCAGTGTGTTGGCGTTGAGTGAACGGTCTCTCGTCAAGACACGAAGCCGTAAAGCACCCCTGCAATTTTGCGCAGCTGGATTTCCTCAGCACCCTCGGTGATGCGATACCGTCGGTGGTGCCGGTAGATGTGCTCGAATGGTTTGTGCCGCGAATAGCCGATGCCGCCGTGAAATTGCATCGCGGTATCAGCGGCATCACACACAAGCCGGTTGGCGCGGTAGTTACACATCGACACTTTATCGGTGAGCTTCTTGGCCACGTCGACTTTGTCCATCTGGTCCATCTGCGCCGCGGTTTTGTAGATCAATAGCCGGAGCATTTCTGCCTCGGTCTGGAGCTCCACCAGCGGGAACTGTATGCCCTGATTGGTTGACAGTGGCTTGCCGAAGGGCGCTCTTTCTTTGGTATAGGCAAAGGTTTCATTGAGACAATACTGGGCGGCGCCCAGAGACGAGGCAGCTTGGCGAATACGACTCTCGTGCACAAAGTGCATGGCGACACGCAGGCCCTGATCGACATCGCCCAGCACATCGCTATCGGGTACGAAAACTTCTTTCAGCGTGCAGTGTGGGTGGTCGGTGGGCATATTGAAGGTCCACAGGTACTCTCCGATCTCAAAGCCTGCAGCTTGCGTGGAGGTCACGAAACAGCCGATCCCCTTGGGACTGCCATCCTCGCCAGAGTGTCGCGCGAACACCAACACATGGCTGGCCTTATGTAGGCCCGTAGTCCACATTTTTTCGCCGGTAATCAACCAGCCATCAACCCCGTCACGTGTAGTGCGTTCGGCACGCGTTTCCATCCAGGTGGCGTCGGAGCCATGCGCCGCCTCGGTCAGGCCAAAGCACCAACCCAGATCACCCTGCAGTAGCGGCTCCATCCAGCGCGACTGCTGATCAGCTGTGCCAAAGTCGCGCAGCATCATGGGCGTCATCAAATTGCCGACGATCGAGGTTTCGTTCTGCAGATCGTTGTGCAGCCCGAGACCCTTGCTGGCGAGGTACTCCCGGATGCGCGCCATGGCCAGATTGCTGCCATTTTGCCCACCAAATTCCTCGGGTAACGCGTAGCGAAAGTGCCCCGCCGCATCCGCGCGCCGACGCATTTCCTTGAGCAGCGCCTCCCAGTCTTCGCGGGGCAGTCCCTCTCGATCCCAATCCGTGCGTGCATGTTCGCGGCGGTGGTCAAAGAAGCGGATGTTGTCGTCCTGTGCTTCGAGAGGCTTGATCTCGCGCTCGATGAAGTCATCGAGCACAACGAGATAATCTTCGATGGACTGGGGGATATCGAATA
>JADHQF010000052.1 GCA_016778085.1 Luminiphilus sp.
TGACGAGCTGGGTGGCCTGGACGAGGCGGTAGAGGCCGCGGCGCGCTTGGCTGGCGTGGAAGATTGGCGCACCGCCCGCACCCGGGTGCCGCCCTCTTTTGAGAGTGTATTGCTGCAGGAGCTGACCCGCTCCTTTGGCATGGTTACTGCACCGCTCGGCGGTTGGTTTGAGTCGCTGGTCGGCGCCTTCAAGCCCGTGGTCAGAAGCCTTTCCAGTCTCCGCGATCCGATGCATGTTTATGCCCAATGCTTGAACTGCGCGCCACTTCTATAGGACAAGTCTGATGGTGCTCGAATTTTCTGAGGAAGCGAGCCCGGCGTTGCCGGCGGCGTGTGCCATTGTCATCAGACAGACCGATAAAGGTTTGGAGACACTCCTCCTCAAGCGCAGCGATGAGCTCAAACACATGCCGGGGCTCTGGGTGTTTCCGGGCGGCAAGGTTGAGGTGTCTGATGAGGGGGACGACGAACTAGAGCAAGCGCGGTACGGCGCGGCACGGGAGTTGCAGGAGGAGGCGGGACTTTCGCTGTCGGCTGAAACGCTGTTGACGTTCTCTCACTGGCTCACTCCGGTGGTGGTGAAACGCCGTTTTTCCACCTGGTTTTTCATCGCAGAAGTTGAATCAGACGACCGGGTTACGGTCGATGGCAGTGAGATCGTTGCTCACGAGTGGTGGCGCCCCATGGATGCGATCCGTGCTCACCACGAGGGTCAGCTACCCATCACGCCACCCACGCTGGTGTCGTTGCATGATCTGCAGGCTGAGGATGATTCGTCACTGCTGCTTTCCCAACTGGCTAAGCGGTCCTCGCCGCGCTTTTTCCCCCGCGTGGTGAGGGACGGCGATCAGATGGCGTTTCTTTACGCGGGTGACGCGGCGTATGAGAGTGGCGATCTCAGTCGGCAGGGTGCTCAGCATCGGACGCTCGGAGACCGGGGTATCTTCCGTTACGTTGGCGCCGACTGACGGCACGTTTTATTACTGGCTCGCATTGTGCTCCCACGAGCTCGGCTCGGATTACTGAAACCACTTGCCGCCGGGTAGCAGTGGTCGTGTGTCGCGGACCGTATCGTCGAACAGGGGTTTGAGTCGACGCTCACTGCCCCCTTCCTGACGACGGGAAATCATGGTGACAGGGAAGAGATAGACGTCTATTTGCCGGTACCTGAGCGCTCTGGAGCGACCTTTGCTGTCACGGTATACCACCCAGTCCATATCGAGGCGTTCACCGAGTAAATCGCCAAACACCACGCCCATGGCCTGAAGGGTCAGTGTGTCCTCCGCCGGCACCATTCTCTCGTCGAGTATGCGTTGCAGCGTATCCAGATCGCGATCGACGACGCCCGTCAGGCCGCGACCTAGCCGATTGGCGAGCTGTTCCACTCGCATGCGTTGCTCTGCCATAAACTGTCGGTCTACAGCGGTCAGGGGCTCGATGAGGACGTCAAAATTGGGGCTTTGGGCGACTGACCAACTGGCGCAGAGAGACAGGGCAGGCAAAATGAAGAGAGCCAGTAAGCGTCTCAAGCATTTGGTTGAAAACCGCGTTTTCTGCGGTTGTGAAACCGCCTCTGAAGTGGATAATTGCGACACCATATTGTGTAGTTCTTTCCCTTAGCCGCCCGGCCGGAGTAAATCGATGATAACCGGAAGCATTGTTGCGTTGGTAACGCCCATGCACCCTGATGGTGCTATCGATTGGTCCGCCTTCGCGCGCCTGATTGAATACCATATCGAATCGGGCACCGCAGGTTTGGGCGTGGTGGGTACGACGGGCGAAAGCCCGACACTCACGGTGCCTGAGCACTGTGAGGTGATTCGGTTTGCGGTCGAGCAAGCCGGGGGACGCATTCCGGTGGTGGCTGGCACGGGGGGTAACTCGACCCATGAGGCGATCGAGCTCACTGTGTCGGCAGCCGAGGCAGGCGCGGACTATTCACTGTCTGTGACGCCTTATTACAACAAGCCGACTCAACAGGGGCTTTTTGAGCATTTTCAGGCGGTGGCGCGGTCGGTCAACCTACCCATCATTCTCTATAACGTCCCCGGTCGCACCGGTTGTGATTTGATGAATGACACGGTGGTCAGACTTAGCCAAATCGACAATATCGTAGCGATTAAAGATGCGACCGGTGATGTTGAGCGCGGGGCGGCCTTGATTGAAGCTGTGCCGGATGGTTTCGCAGTATTTTCCGGTGACGACGCGACCGCACTCGAGTTGATGCGTCGGGGCGGGCAGGGCAATGTCTCTGTCACCGCCAATATCGCGGCCCGGGATATGGCCGCCATGTGCAATCTGGCATTGGCCGGCGAGTGGGATGCTGCTGCCGAGGTCGATGCGAGACTGAGCGAATTGAACGACCTGCTGTTTATTGAGGCCAACCCCATACCGGTGAAGTGGGCGATGGCGCAACGCGGTATGATGGGAGATGGAATCAGATTGCCCCTCACGCCGCTTTCGGAGCCGTGTCGTGGCGATCTGGAGCGGGCATTGGAGACCTACTTCGCGTGATTCGACCAGTTGTTAGCATGATATTGCTTGGCTGCCTCTCAGGATGCAGCTGGTTTTTTGGCGAGGATGGGCTATTCCCGGATAACGCCGGCCGCTATCAAACGGCGCCCGAGCTGGCTCCGATCGACGTGCCGCCCCACCTCTCCACCGAAGCGATACAGCCGGACTATCCTGTGCCGCCGGTAGCCGAGAGCGCCCAGTTGGCGACGCAATTTGAAACGCCGCGACCCACTCCGCTCACGGCCAATAACCAAGCTGATTCGGTGCGCATCCAGAGCCTTTCCGGCGAAAGATGGGCGCTGGTTAACGTAGCGCCAGGGCAGCTCTGGCCGCAGGTCAGAACCTTTTTGACCACCAGCGGTATTGGTGTGGCCGCTGTCGATGCCGAGGCCGGATTGATCGATACTCAGTGGTTCAAATTGGAAGATCAAGAGCTCGCCGTACGGTTTCGTTTCCGGGTCGATACCGGCGTGCAGCGCAACACCGCTGAGCTCCATGTGTTGCAGCAAAATCGCAGCGTCGAGGACGTAAGCTGGCCGCCCGAGTCCGATGATCGCGATCTGGAACGCAAGATGCTCCAGGACGTGTCCCAGTATCTTGCCAACAGTGCTGAGACCGCCCCTATTTCCATGATGGCGGATCGCGCTATGAGCGACTCAGGGCGTATTACGCTGGAAGACACAGAAGAAGAGACCCGCATTCGCCTGGCGCTGCGCTTTGATCGCGCCTGGGCTTCTGTCGTGAAAGGCACCGAGGACGCGGATTTCGTGATTGATGACCGCGATCGTAGCGAGGGGCTCCTGTACGTTACCTTTGTCGGTCCTCAGGACGATGAGGATAGCGGTTGGTTTGATTGGCTGTGGGGGGGAGAGGACGAACACCCTCTGGCGGGCCACCAATTTCAAATTCACCTTGACCGGGCCGGGGACGAGCTGACGCTGATTACCCTGCGGGGCCCCGATGGCGGCGCGGTCGATCGCCGCGACCAGCAAGCGCTGCTGACCATCCTGCGGGGCAATATTTCCTGATGCGCATCGCGTCCCTCGGAAGCGGTAGCAAGGGGAACGCGACGCTGGTCGATACGGGTGAGACCCTCCTCCTGATTGACTGTGGCCTGCCTCGTCGTGACGTCGAGGAACGGCTCCAATCTCGCGGTTTGAGCGGGCAGAACATTGACGCCATATTGGTCACCCACGAGCACGGTGATCATTGTCGAGGAGTGGTGCCGCTTGCCAAAGCCTATGACCTGCCCGTATTTCTCACGGCAGGCACCGCCGGTAGCCGCAAACTCGAGGGGCTGCAAAGCGGTGTGGTGATTCGACCCGGCGATCAATTTGCTGTGGGCGATGTCGATATCGCTGCCGAGCCCGTTCCCCACGATGCCCGGGAGCCGGTTCAGTTTTGTCTCACTCACAATGATCTCAAACTGGGTGTCCTCACCGATCTGGGCAGTATCACTCCGCATGTTGTGCAGGCATTCTCTGGCTGCGATGCGTTAGTGCTTGAGTTCAATCACGATCCGCAGATGCTGGCCGATGGGCCTTATCCCTACGCTGTGAAGAAAAGGGTGGGGGGCGATTTTGGTCACCTGACCAATGCCCAAGCCCGGCAGTTTCTTGACCGCGCAGACACCGCTCGGCTTAAGATGCTGTTCGTAGCGCATGTCAGTCAGCAGAACAATGCCGCGGAACTCGCTGATGCTGCGCTCTCGGGCTGGTCCGATCTGGCCTCGTGTCAGGTGATTCACGCGACGCAAGAGACTGGCTTTGGTTGGCATAACCTAGATGGATTAAACCCGGATCCTGAAATCCGCGTCGGATTGGGATAACGTGCGCGGACCGCGCTTATAACCATCTGCTGTTGAGGTAGTCATGGATCAAACAGAAATCGAACGTCTGGGTGACGCGCTCTACGCAGCGATGTGTGAGCGGCGTGTGTTGCCGCCTCTCACCGAAACTCATCCCGATCTGACGATCGAGAACGCCTACGAGATTTCTCTTCGGTTTCTGGCAAACCGCCTCAATGCCGGCGAGACCATGATTGGCAAGAAAATCGGCGTGACGAGTGCAGCGGTCATGGACATGCTGGGCGTTCGGCAGCCGGACTTTGGTTTCATGACAGATGCCATGCGCTACGACGGGGTGATGCCAATTTCCGATGCCTTGATTCAGCCCCGCGCAGAAGGAGAGATTGCTTTTCTGTTAAGCAAAGATCTGCAAGGCCCCGGCGTGACCAATGCAGACGTGTTGGCCGCCACCGAGGCGCTTATGCCTTGTTTCGAGGTGGTGGACTCCCGCATCAGAGATTGGCGGATCAAAATACAGGACACAGTGGCAGATAACGCCTCCTGTGGCTGGTTTGCGCTGAATGAGGCGGCAGCCGTATGTCCTAATGAAATTGATCTGGCTAACTGTGCAATGACGGTTAAAAAAAATGGCGAGGTGATCTCTACGGGCACGGGTGCCGCGGCCATGGGCAGTCCAGTGAACTGCATTACCTGGCTGGCCAATACACTGGGGTCTTTTGGCATCATATTACAGCGCGGGGATATTGTGCTCTCTGGGAGTCTCGTGCCGCTGGAGCCCGTCGTAGCCGGAGATAAGATGACGTTGCACATTGAGGGTATCGGCGACTGCAGTCTGGCGTTTGCCTGAGGATAGCAGTGGTATGGCTGAAAAATTAAAAGCGCTCATCATTGGCCCCGGTAATATCGGCACAGACTTATTGATGAAGGCCCAACGGAGCGATTGGATCGAGCCTGTGTGGATGGTCGGTGTCGAGCAGTCAGAAGGTATCCAGCGGGCTCAGGGGATGGGCGTGAAAACATCGATAACCGGCGTTGACGGTGTGCTGGAGCATATCGCGGCAGACGATATTCGGATCGCGTTTGATGCCACCTCCGCCTATGCGCACGCCGAGCACGCGCGAAAGCTGAATGCGTTGGGTGTCATCATGGTCGACCTCACGCCGGCCGCGATTGGCCCCTTTTGTGTGCCGCCAGTGAATTTGGCAGAGCACTCTGCTTCCCTGACGATGAACGTCAATATGGTGACTTGTGGCGGTCAGGCCACGATTCCGATGGTGCACGCAGTATCTCGGGTGCAGTCCGTAGCTTACGGCGAAATCGTCGCCACAGTCGGTTCCAAGTCAGTGGGTCCGGGCACACGCAAAAATATCGACGAATTTACCCGAACCACCTCGACCGCCGTAGCGGAAATTGGCGGCGCCAAAGAGGGCAAGGCGATCATCATCATTAATCCGGCCGAGCCGCCCTTAATAATGCGCGATACGGTTCATTGCCTGGTCGATGAGGAACCGGATCGTGACGCAATCACGCAGTCAGTGCATGAGATGGTGGCTGAGGTGCAGAAGTATGTGCCGGGTTACCGGCTTGTCAACGGACCGGTTTTTGATGACAAGCGCGTCTCCACCTATCTGGAGGTGGAGGGTTTGGGCGACTTCCTGCCCAAATATGCGGGCAATCTCGACATCATGACGGCGGCGGGCTTGCGGACCGCCGAAATGCTTGCCGAAGAAGTCAGTAATGGCCGCTTTGCGCTGCCTGACAGAGCCTGAGGGGGAGAGTTCCGGATGGACCTACAAGGGAAAAAGGTGACCTTGCATGACATGAGCCTGCGCGATGGCATGCATGCTAGACGACATCAGATATCCATTGATGAAATGGTGTCCGTCGCTTCCGGTCTGGATGAGGCTGGTATGCCGCTGATTGAAGTGACCCACGGTGATGGGCTGGGCGGCGCTTCGGTGAACTACGGTTTTCCCGCGCACTCCGATGAAGAATATTTAGCCGCGGTGGTGCCAAAAATGAAGCAGGCGAAGATCTCCGTCCTGCATGTGCCCGGTATCGGCACGCTGGACCATATCCGTATGGCAGATGATCACGGTGCCTCGACGATCCGCATTGCAACCCATTGCACTGAGGCAGATATCTCGGAGCAGCATATTTGTATGGGCCGGGATCTCAGTATGGATACCGTGGGATTTTTGATGATGGCCCACATGGTCGACGAGCAACAGTTTCTGACTCAGGCATTGCTGATGGAGTCCTACGGTGCCAACTGCATTTATTGCACCGACTCTGCGGGCTACATGCTGCCCGATGAAGTGACGCAAAAGATCTCCACTTTGAGGGCGGGACTGCAGGCTGAGACCGAAATCGGTTTTCACGGGCATCATAATTTGGCGATGGGTGTCGCCAACTCGTTGGCTGCCATTGAGGCGGGCGCGAATCGAATCGACGGCTCGGTTGCAGGCTTGGGTGCGGGTGCGGGCAACACGCCTTTGGAGGTGCTCTGCGCGGTGCTACACCGCATGGGGGCCCAAGATGGTGTAGACCTCTACAAGGTGATGGATGTCGCCGAGGATCTGGTCGTGCCGATGATGGATCAACCTATTCGAGTGGACAGGGATTCACTGACCCTCGGCTATGCGGGTGTCTACAGCTCGTTTCTGCTGTTTGCCAAGCGGGCAGGGGAGAAATACGGCATATCGGCTCGTGATTTGTTGGTCGAGTTGGGTCGACGCGGCACCGTAGGCGGTCAGGAAGACATGATCGAGGATCTAGCGCTGACCATGTCGACCGAGAAATCCTGATGCAGGTTTTCAACTGGAGTCCTCTTCGTGCCAGTCATCGGGCGGCTGGTGTTTCCAGCGCCGGTTGGACCATAGAAAGCTCTCCGGCTCATCGCGAATCGTTTCTTCAGCGGCCCTGACGTAAGTCTCAATAATGGCTTCTTCGGTCAGTTGTCCCGGTGTTTCGACAATGGGAATCAGGCTCAAATGATAATGGCCGCGTGATTTTCTTCGACAGCGTGCAAACATCACCGGAAAATCCGTCAACTGCGCAATGGTAGCCGGGCCGGTAAAGAACGCCGTGGGCTGATTTAACCAGTCGGTCCAGTAAACATTGTCCCGCTCTCCGGGTGACTGGTCGGCCACCAGTACCAGTGCGCGGAAGCGTCGACGATGCTTCAACACGTTACGCGCGACTTTCTCCATCAGGATCGGTTCGCCACCAAAGCGGCTGCGCACTTCGTAAGCAAAGCGATCGGAGCCCGCGTTGTGTAGACGTCGGTATACCGGGTCAATGGGTATATCGACGTGGGCATTGGCCGCATGCATCATCCACTCCCAGTTTCCCAGATGGATGGTGAGGACAATGACTGAGCGGGCCCGATTTTCCGTTAGTCGATCCAGTTCGTCGATCCCTTCAACCGTGACGCGACGTTTGAAATCACCAAGATTCATCCGCGAGGCGTGGACGATTTCCATCGTGACATCGGTGAACTGGCGATAAAAACGTGCGGCGGTGTCACGGCGCCACTCGGCGTCGCGTTCAGGAAAGGCATTACGCAAGTTGGTATCGATCACTTCGGCCCGGTAGCGAAACACGCGTCGTAACAGAAAAGCAGCGGTAGCCGACAAGCCATACTTGATGGGTAGCGGAAGCAGAGCGATGGCGCGGTAAAGCCAGTAAGTCATCATCTCGTACAGTGATCAGGCAGGTTCAGGGACAGGTGGCGAGGCACATCTGACGGGTCCGGACATTGCAGGCGCAGATTACCCGCCAAATTGAGTTCTTTCAGGCCTGACATGCGCAATATCGGTATCGGATCGACGACGTCATTATCATCAAGCCATAGCTGGCGTAGCGCGGTGAGTCTCTCAATGACCAACAAGTTGCGTATGTTATTGCTGCTGAGCTTCATTGATTGGATCTGTGTAAATTGTTCCAGTCCGGTCAGTGATTGAATGCCAGCATCGCTACAGTTCAGTGCCGCAAGATCCGTTGCCGCCCGGGCGTCGATATCCAGAAGGCTTTGTGTCAGACACGCAGCCAGACTGGGGTCTTCGATGCCACTCACGGTATAGGGCGCTGTCGGCTCGTAGACTGTGACATTATTGACGGTGATGTCGTAACGCCCCAGCTCAGCACAACCGGTCCCCAACATCAGCAGGACAAGAAGGAGCGCGCGCGCTAACTCTGTCTTAAATAGCTTCATATAATGGCTGTTCAATCGACGCCGGCAGTCAATCACGGCCCCTGATGCAATGCAAATAAACCCCTCCCATCAAGCCCCCGCTTCGGCCGCACCGATAGTCGTATCCGTTCAAGGGGAGTCACCGGCGCGGGCCCGCGAGGCGGCCAATCAACTCGCGCTCGAATACGGCAACTATCGAGATACAGTCGGACTGATTATGGTCGTGGGTGAGACCAGCGCCTGGCTCGAACTGGAGGGGGTTAAGGTCGCCGTGAAGTTTGATTCTGCCGCCATGCAACACCGTCGAAAAGGGGGGCATAACGAGATGCTGGGTCGGGCCGTGGGCCTGAAAGCCGATCGAAAGCCGCTGATATGGGATGCCACGGGAGGGTTGGGGCGCGATGCTTTTGTCCTGGCCGATTTGGGGTGTGAGGTCACCCTCTGTGAGCGGGTGCCCGTATTGGCTTGGTTGCTTGACCAAGCCGTGCAGGCCGCCGCAGTGAGTGGCATAGATCAGGTTAGGGGAGCCGCGGAACGAATTTCTGTACTGGCTGGGGACAGCAAGACGCTGCGCGCACCCGCAGGTTCAGTGATCTATCTTGACCCGATGTTTCCCGAGCGGAAAAAAGCGGCGGCGGTGAAAAAGGAGGCCGTCATGCTTCAGCATCTGGCTGACCAGGTCGATGATGGCGAGTCCCTGTGGCAGTGGGCGTGGGAGCAGCCTGTGGAGAGGATCGTGGTTAAACGACCCTTACGTGCCCCGATACTGGGGCACATTCGACCTGCGCACACGCTGAAAGGTAAGTCAGTGCGTTTTGATGTGTTCACCCGGCGGCTGGAGCGCTCCTGATGAAGCGGCGATTGTGAAGAGAAACAGGAGAGTAGCGTGACTGCGAGTCGTTTTTGGGTCGGCGTCGAGTTCATGCCGGCCTCGGTCATGCAGGGCGCCGCGTTGCACCCTCGCCCTATCTTTTGTGGCCAGCTCGCTGACGCGACGGCGACGAGGTCAGCCCTCAGCAGTAGGCCAGATCAGGCCGAGTGGCATGATCTGGCGCTGGCGTCGCCGATTGGTCAGGGCTACTTGTTAGACCTGCTCCGGCAGCGAGGTCCGATCGAGCATATTCTTCTGGCGCTGCCTGCTATTTCCTGTGCGACTGCTGAGCCGGCTGGAGATGCGCCGCGTCCTATGGACGAGGTGCTGTCAGAAGCCCGGCATGCGATCGAGGGTTTCATCGCGGTGTTGCGTGGTGCCGAGGCGGCGCTGGACGGCTCCAGCGGCGCGGGGCTGACCCTACTGAGAGTGGATCCCGCCGAGCAGAGTTCACCCATGGCCCGCGCCCTGGGGGTTTTTGCGGATGAATGGATTGCGATGGAGATAGAGCGCTGGGCAACAAAGGGGCTGTCTCTAGCGCGACTGAAGGTTGAATCAGTCGATCAGTAGGCGCTCCATGATGCCCTCGTAGATTTTCGTCAGCCGCGGGATGTCCGCCAGTTTCACACGCTCGTTAATTTGATGAATGGTCTGATTGACGTGGCCCACTTCGACGACCTGCGCGCCACTGGGCGCAATAAATCGTCCATCTGAGGTGCCGCCTCCGGTGGACACCTCGGGCACTCGGCCGGTCGTCGCCTCGATACTCCCGGTGACCGCATTGAGCAGTGCTCCGGGTTCGGTTAAGAACGGCTCGCCACTCACCGACCACTTTATGTCATAAGTCAAGCCACCCTGGTCCAAAATCGCCTCGCAGCGCTCGCGAATCTCGTCGGCCGTGACTTCGGTACTGAACCGCAGATTGAAAAGCACCTCGACACTGCCCGGAATGACGTTGGTCACGCCCTGACCAGCCCGGATCGTTGAGATCTGCAGGGAAGTGGGGTCAAAAAAGTCATTGCCCTGATCCCACGGCTCCGCGACCAATGCATTGAGTGTTGGCATCGCCCGGTGAATCGGATTATCAGCGAGGTGTGGGTAGGCGATGTGGCCCTGCTTGCCGTGAATCAGTAAGCGTGCGTTGAGCGAGCCCCGGCGCCCGTTTTTTACCAAATCGCCGAGTTCGAGAGTGCTGGAGGGCTCGCCCACCACGCACCAGTCGATCTGCTCTCCGCGGTGTTTCAACGTGTCCATGACGCGGACCGTCCCGTCTTTGGCGGGCCCTTCTTCATCAGAAGTGATCAGAAAGCCAATGCGACCGACATGATCGGGATGCGCGCTAACAAAATTTTCACAGGCCACCACCATCGCGGCGAGGCTGGCCTTCATATCCGCAGTGCCGCGACCGACCAGATCAGGCCCCACTTCGGTTGCGACAAAGGGATCCGATTCCCATTGGTCCGTGTCTCCGGGAGGTACCACGTCAGTGTGTCCGGCAAAAACCAGCAGCGGGCCCGATGCGCCGCGCGTTGCCCAGAAATTATCGACCTCACCGAAGCGCATGGGTTCGACTGAGAAGCCTACCTGCTGCAAACGCGTCATCATCAGCGACTGGCAGCCCGCGTCTTCGGGGGTCACCGAGGCGCAGGCGATCAAGTCGCGGGCCAGAGCGAGCGTGTGCTCCTGATCATCAGTTGTTGGCATGCAGCATCTCGTTTAGTTCGATCGCACTTTTGTTGGTCAGGCACTGCACGGCACCGGTACTCGAATGCCGCCTAAACAAGAGATCTGGCCGCCCCGCCAAGGCTCTGGCGGAGACGGTCTCGATGATGTCGCCGCCCTCGTCCAGCACATTGACCTTGGTGCCAGCGGTCACAAACAAACCGGCTTCAATCGTGCAGCGATCCCCCAGTGGAATGCCCAGGCCTGCATTCGCCCCGATCAAGCACTCTTTGCCCACCGAAATCACGATATCCCCGCCGCCCGAAAGTGTGCCCATCGTGGAGCAGCCGCCTCCGAGGTCTGAACCTTCGCCCACCCAGACCCCCGCCGAGATGCGGCCTTCGATCATGCCCGGGCCCTCAGTACCGGCATTGAAGTTGATGAAGCCTTCATGCATGACGGTGGTGCCTTCACCTAGATAGGCCCCAAGCCGGACTCTGGCCGTGTGCGCGATGCGGACACCCGCAGGGACCACATAGTTGGTCATCTTCGGAAATTTATCGACGCTTGAGACTTCGAGGACTGAGCCTTTGAGTCGCGCGCTCAGCTGGCGTTGCGGAAGCTCTTCAAGGTCGACCGGCCC
>JADHQF010000053.1 GCA_016778085.1 Luminiphilus sp.
CGCTGCCCAGAGCCTAGGCATATTCTCAGGGCTCCTCTTAGCGTGGCTCGCGCCTAACCTGAGATCCGTGAGGTCAGGGCGCCCGCCCTGTAACAGCCCGTCCGCCAACGGTGGCGCTCTCCAGTTGTACTACGGTCTCTGAGCCCTTTTCGACATGTTCCGTTCGGACCATCAGGAAGTCGTGGTCGACCGCGAGCCAGGTATCGGAGCTGCGCTCGTCGGGTTCTTCGTGAATCAGGCGGTAGTGAACGGTATTGAGTGTGCCGACAGGCGTCTCGACCACCGCGGTTTCGATCAGATCGAAATGCTTTAACTTGACTCTTGGCCCATCGACGATGGAGAGAGAAATGCGTGCAGGCGGTGTCTCTGCGAGCAACAGCTTAAGTCGCATCTGTTCCTGTTGGCTAAGTCGGTCGAGCACTTCGGATGACCAGGGGTGCTCGGTCCACTCCTTCTTGCGCAGGCTGCGGATTGTCCCCGCCTCTTCATCAAATAGCACCTCGCGCCGGCGGTTACTCACGCCGCTCAGCTGATACACGAAGCGCTCACCGACGATCTGGTCGCCCTCCACCGAGAAGTGGGAGTCTTCCCTCAGTTTGATCATAAAGGCCTTTTTGCCGCCTTGAGTGAGGTGGTAGCGACCGTCTTCTTCAGTAAGGGTGCGCGTCAGCGTCACGCCCAGCCCAGACATTTTGGTCGTGTACTCTGCCGTATACAGCGACAGCGCGCTGTCAGCGAATGCGGACTCAGCGACTAAAAGTGCCCCGATCAACAGGCCCGTGACTGGCCAAAGCTTCATGACGCGTCCTCCCATAATTCTCCCGATGGCGGCACCGGCAAGCCATCCTTCAGCAAGTTGCCATCTTGCCATGTCAGCCGATCGGTCAGGTGCCAGTTTACAGCCACGGGGTAAATCCGATGTTCTATCTCTAATACGCGGCCTGCCAGCGTATCGGGATTGTCCCCTGAATTGACTGGAACCCTAGCCTGTAAGACCGGCGGGCCACCATCAAGTTCCCCGGTGACGTAATGCACCGTGGCGCCCGCATGACTGTCCCCGTTGTCCAGCGCGCGCTGGTGGGTATGCAGGCCCGGGTATAGCGGCAGTAGTGAGGGGTGGATATTCATCAGCCGTCCGGCAAAGCGTGCCACGAATTCGGAGGTCAGGATACGCATGAAGCCAGCGAGCACGATTAGATCAGGTTGCGCGCTGTCTACAACGCCTCCTAGATCCTGATCAAAAGCCTCTCGCGTTGTGTAGCGCTGATGGTCTATCAAGGCAGTCTCTATACCGGCGTGTTGCGCAATGGTGAGCCCGCCGGCGCCGGGGCGATTGCTGACCACCAGCGAGATCTCTCCACCCAACGATCCCTCTAGGCTCGCGGTCAGCAACGACTGGAAATTTGAGCCACGGCCTGAAAGCAATACAGCGACGCGCTTTGTCACACCGGAAGCCCTAGCAGAGTTCGACTCCGACCGCGGCGTCAGAGATCTCACCCAGTCCCCAGCCCGATAGGCCCAGTGCGTTAAGTTGGCTTAGGGTATCAGTGGCATGCTCGGCCGCGACGACCAGTATCATGCCAACACCACAGTTGAACGTGCGCATCATCTCCAGCTCGTCGATGTTGCCGCCAGCCTGCAGCCAATTAAAAACGGGTGGGAGGGACCAGCTGTCGCGATGCACGCGCGCGCCCACCCCTTCGGGTAACACTCTGGGCAGGTTTTCCAGAATGCCGCCGCCTGTGATGTGCGCCATGGCTTTGATGCGAACGGATTTCTGCAACGAGAGCAGCGGTCGGTTGTAGATCGTGGTGGGGGCAAGGAGCGCTTCGCCCAGACTGACCTCGCCGCAGTCTTGCTGTGTATCCGCGCCTGTATGCTCAAGCACCTTGCGAATGAGCGAGTAGCCGTTGGAATGCGGACCGCTGGAAGGCAGGGCGATCAGCGTGTCACCGGTCTGAACCGTACTTCCGTCAATGATATGGGCGCGCTCCACGACGCCGACGCAGAAGCCAGCCAGATCGTAGTCCTCGCCCTCGTACATACCGGGCATTTCAGCAGTCTCGCCGCCTACTAGCGCCGCGCCTGCAAGCTCGCAGCCTTTACCAATACCTGATACCACCGCCGCAGCCACGTCCACGTTGAGCTTGCCCGTTGCGTAATAGTCGAGGAAAAACAGCGGCTCTGCGCCCACAACGGCAATGTCGTTACTGCACATGGCCACCAGATCGATGCCGATGGTGTCGTGGATACCGAGATCCATTGCCAGCCGCAACTTGGTGCCCACCCCATCGGTGCCTGAGACCAGAATCGGTTCGTTATAGCCCGGTGGAATCGCGCACAGCGCGCCAAATCCCCCCAGCCCGGTCAGCACCTCAGGTCGGAGCGTCGCCTGACTGACCGACTTGATGCGTTCTACCAATGCATTGCCGGCATTGATATCGACGCCGGCATCGCGGTAGGTCAGCGAGGGTTCCGAGGAGGATGGATCGGCCATGCCGTGGTCTCTACCAGTCAAAGAGAGATAATAATCTGCCGGCTCTATGGAGGAAAGCAAAGCGGTGCACTTTGGTTGATAATAAGGCTCGCCGATAGCGGCACCGCCAGCAGGTCGACAGGGAAGACACCGTCAGTGCAGCAGGAAACATACAGTGCCTCAGTGGCAAACAGCGGCCGGCTTCGGGGTGGAGGGGCATTGTGAGTTGCCTGTTTGCCCAAAACCGCTGCTTGGCTGTTCGAGCGGCCATCAGCGTCCTGCTTATTGCCTCGGTGATGACTGGCCTATCGCAGCGTGCGCTGGCACAGAGCGGCGAGGTGGTCATTCGCATCGAGGTTGAAGATCGCAGCGAGAACACTATCGACCGTGCATCCCGCGAGGCCCTGCAGACCGCGCTTTTGAAGCGGTCCGGCGATCGGGCTTTGCTGCAACACCCTGCCGTCGAGGCGGCGTTGGCCTCGGCACGGACGCAGTTGTCTCTCTATCAGTTTGAGCGGATTGGGGGGATGACGCGATTTGTCGCGCAAATCGACCAGGCGGTTGTTGAAAACTTGATTAAAGCCGCGAACGGCACCTTCTGGGCAGAGGCTCGCCCACCCATTTTACTTTGGCTGGTGATCGATGATCCCGCGGGTCGTCGTTTTGGCAACACTGCGGCGGAGCAGCCTCTCTGGGAGCGCCTCAGCGAGACCTTTGATGGTCTGGGCGTCAAGCTGAGACGCCCGCTATACGATCTCTCCGATGCAGTATTGGTGTCTCCGGATGCGCTGTGGCGCCGCGACTTTGGACCCATCGTTGAGGCATCGGAGCGCTATGGCATGACCCATCTCCTCCTCGGGAGACTGATTCGTCTCAGTGACGGGCGCTATATCGGTGAGTGGGTGTATCGCGATGTCTCGGTGGAGCGAACGGTATCGATACAGGCGAATTCGTTGGAGAAAGTGATAGACCCCGGTGTGACGCTGGCGATGGCAGAAATGCGCCGGCAGTATGCTGTTGCACTGACGACAGACGATGCGACGCAGACGCTGCGTATTCGCGTGCGCAATGTAGTGACCCGGGACGATTACCGGGCGGTCACAGCCGCCATCAGTGGGATTCAAACCCTAGACCATATGCGTCCTGTCGCGGTCCAAGGGAACACTCTGACGCTTGAACTGCAGGGCGTCGGCGATGCCGAGACGCTCACTAGGCTGATGGCCTCGCGGACCGATTTAATCTGGGTGAACAGCGATCCGGACAGTGATGAAGGTTTGGTGCTCGCTTGGCAGGCACCCTGATCAAAGCCCCGCAATATCGAACGACTGATGACACAAGAACCTCGCCAAATCCCGTTGCTGATGCGCAGCGAAGATCTCGCAACCTGGGATAACTGGCTCAGCCGGCCTGAGACTGCGACCCTCGAGCAACTGCTGAGAGGTCAGGTGCTCGAGCACAGCGCCTATGTATGGGGCAGTGAGGGGATGGGCAAGAGCCATATCCTGCAGGCCTGTTGCGATGCGGAGGGCCCGGATGCTCGTTATATTCCGCTCAGAGATTTGGTCGACTTTGCGCCGGAGCAAGTGTTGGCGGATGCCGAGATCGCGCGTCTCATTGCAATCGACGACATCGATTGCGTGGAGTCCCGTGCTGGCTGGCAGGAGGCCTTGTTCGCCTTGTTTAACGCTTCACGGGAGACGGGTGCGCAGCTTCTAGTGACGGCGGACAAGGCACCTCAGCAACTGCTGGAGGCACTGCCCGATCTCCGCTCTCGATTGAGCAGCCTGCCCGTTTTCCAAATGCCGCGCTTTACGGAAGATCACATTGCCGAGCTACTGGCGCTGCGCGGTGTGGAGGCGGGCATCGAGCTCTCGGAGGAAGTCGCTCGCTATTGCTCGCTGAGGTTGCCAAGGCATCCGCGTGCCGTCGTGAGCTTTATCAACCAGCTTGACCAGCTGAGTCTGGCGCAGCGTCGCGCCGTGACTATCCCGTTTGTCAGGGAGTCGGGGTTGCTTCGTCAGGCTGAGGGGTAGCGTATTCGCCAGGCTCGAGATCCATATACCGGCGCAGCCAATGCACCAATAAATACAGGGGCACGGTGTCGATCAATGCACACAATGCCTTGAACGCGTAGTTGCTGCCGACCAATGTCACCAGGGCGGCTGCGGCAATATCGCCCGTCAAAAAAGCCGCCCCAAAGGTCACGGTGACCACCATGATGGAATCCACCAGTTGGCTAAGGAGCGTGCTGAAGTTATTTCTAAGCCACAGATGTTTGCCGCGAGTGAGCCGCTTCCAGAAGTGATAGATCTGCACGTCACAGTATTGTGCGGCGATGTAGGCCAGCATCGAGGCAAAAACTGCGCCCGATGTGGTGGCGTAAATCAGCTGGAAGAGCCCGACTTCAGATTCCACCACGGTGCCATTGGGGAGTGTGACCGGGGCGGCCAGTTGCAGCACCTGCCAGGGAGGCATTACCGCCTCGGGGACTGACGGCGCCGCAGCACCCAGCGTCAGTACGCCCAGAATGAGAAAGTTAATGCCCAGACCCACGCTGACGAGAAAATTCGCGCGGGCCTTGCCATACAATTCGCTGATTAAGTCAGTGCAGAGAAAAGTGAGCGGGTAGGGGAGCACACCGACAGCCAGTGCCAATGGTCCAAATTGGATAAAGCGGGTGATGCCCACCACGTTGAGCAGCGTCATGGCCGAGAGAAAGATACCTGCCAGAACTAAAAATGTGCGCTCACGGCGCTCGGTGATGAAAGCGGTGCTGGTGGTCACGTCAGTGCTCCACCTGCCCCAGATTGCCATGCATGACCGAACCGTTAATAACGGGGTGGTGGTGTGCCCATAGGATGAGATCTGCAATTTCATTGGGCGCGACGAGTCTGCCGAAGCTATTCATCTTTCCCAGGCCGTCGAGCACGGTGTCATCGTGGCCGACATGCTGTCGCAGCATGCTGGTATCGGTGAAGCCAGGGCAGATGAGTGCGGTGTGAATGCCTCTGCCCATCAGATCCTGACAGGTTGCCCGCATCATGCCCAGCTGGGCATGCTTGCTGACGATGTAACTGAAGGCGCCCGTTACGGCCTTTTCTGATAGCGTCGAGCCGACATAGAGCACGCTGGAACCGGCGGGCATCAGCGGCAGCAAGCTGCGATTCAAGGCATTGATGCCCACTACATTAACAGCCAAGACCCGGGATAAATCGGCGTCCTCGGTGGTGTCGCAGCGATCCTTCAGCATCAACGATGCATTGTGAACCAGGCAAACCGGCGCGCCGACGGCATCCGCTACCCTCGATGCCAGCGCATCGCACGCTTGGGCCGCGGACTGCTTGTCAGCGAGATCAGTCGCCAGCGTTTCGACCCCGGGTACGGGGCAGTCACGGCGGGAAATATTGATGACGGTAAATCCGCGCTCAACAAATTGCTCCGCCGCTGCTGCGCCAATACCGGAGCTCGCACCGGTCAGTATCGCGATCGGGTCCATAAGGACTCCTGTGATATTTCATAGGGCGACAGAGTACTGCAGGCACAGCTTAGGGTCACGGCCTCGCTGCCCGGCACTAGTTGGGTGGCCGCGCCTCCGGACTTGCCGAAAATGGGCGCATCACACACCATAACGGCAAACGACAAGGGGTCTCCCATGAGCCAGCTGGCGACACTGCACATTGACAAACAGGCGCACAAGTTTTCTGCAGCCCATTTCACCATTTTCTCCGAGACGGACCGGGAGCGCTTGCATGGACACAACTACGGCGTGTCGGCACGGATTGTGGCGGTGATGGGAGACAACGGATTTTCGGCCGACTACAACGTATATAAGCGGGCGCTGCAGCAACTTTGCGATGACCACGATGAGTACATGTTGCTGCCTAGTCAGTCGCGCTGGCTGAGGGTGGCTGAGGAGGAGGGCGAATATCTGGCGACTTTTAATGGCAAGACGCTGCGTTTCCCAACCGACGAGACGCTTCTTCTGCCCATCACCAATGTCACCGTAGAAGCGCTGGCCCATTACTTGCTTAATCAGCTGATGGAAGTGGCAGAGTTGGGCGATCTCGCGGAGCTGGAGCTTTTTGTCAGCTCTGGCGACGGGCAGATGAGCTCTGCCTGCTGGCGAGCAACCTAAAAAAATTTTTTTTTTGGAACTTTTCGCTCAAAGCCCTGTCACAGAGACAGTTGTTGAGATGGCGATGTCCGCGGGTGCACCGCAAGGGAAACATCTGAACAGCGAGGGTCCGACTGTTGAGATCCTCCCCGTTTTGAGTGGCTCCTTCATTGCCGGCTGATATCCAGCCGGCTTTTTTTTGTTCGCGTTTTATGATCACACCAAAAGTGCTTGCTAGCGCGCTGTGCGCCCCCGCCACACTGCCAACAGGCTTTCCTGAGTCTGAGGGCCCACGAGGGTATCGGTTACCGCGCCCTCGGGGTTTACCAGCAGCGTTGTTGGCAGCACCCGCGGTCGCTTAATGCCAAGGGTGGCGCCCGGGTCCTGCTCGAGCAGGGTGAAGGTGATCCCCATCTCAGCGGCCTGCGACTGCAGAGCATCGCCCCGTTGGCCGTCATAGTTCACGGCAAAAGCAACCAGCTCGGTGTTGTCATCGAGGGCATTCAACTCGGGTATTTCTTCCCGGCAGGGGCCGCACCAGATGGCCCAGTAGTTGATCACCCGCCATTGGCCGGCTCCGGGCAACTCATCGACCGGCTGAGTACAGCTCTGTAGCCCCACTGCGGCAAACACGATTGGGATCAGATATTTCATGCTGATGGGGTTTGCTCGGTGGCAAAGAGCTCCGCAAGGGGGGTCGCCAACCGTGACGACTCATGATCAAGATTATCCTTTAACAAAGCAGCAGCGGTTTGTTGCCAAGGCATAGCCTGCTTGCCAGGTTGATAGCCGGGTTCGGCTCTGAGTAGCTTAGCGAGTTCAGCCAGCGTGAGATGGTGGAGGTCGCGACTGAGAAGATAGTGCCCGCGGTCCAGTCGTTTGAGCAGTTGCGCGCTGATCAAAGTATCGCGGATGCTGCGCCAGCTGTCGGCATCGATACCCCCCGGCAGCACGTCATTGGCGCGAATAATTTCCAGTTCAGCCATGCCCCGACCTTCTTTCTGGGCTCGCCAGAACAGAAAAAGAATATCCAGCGCCTTTATGAGGGTGGGGGTCTGCGATTGCTCTTCGGTCTGATAAGCGGACAGGCTATGGGCCAAGACGCCGCCAATCAAAACAATGATCCAGGTCACGTAGATCCATAGTAGGAACAGGGGCACAGCAGCGAAAGCGCCATAAACCAGAGTGTAGCTAGATTGCGCCATGACCGCAGTGAACAGCATTCGGGCGATGGTGAAGGTGACCGCCGCGAAGACACCGCCAATCAGGGCGTGACGCAGAGGGACCTGGCAGTTGGGTACCACGGCATAGAGGCAGGTGAGGCCAATCGCACTGATTAAGAAGGGCAGCAGGCTGATCAGCAGAGAGCCCAGCCCAAAGAGATGCGGGCCACCCCAGTCATTGGTTGCCGCAAACAGGTAGGCGCGAATGCCCAAGCCGAATCCGATCGCCGCCGGCCCGAGGCTGAGCACCGCCCAGTACAGGAGGAAACTCGCCAGTGGCCTTCGGTTGGCGCGATTGCGCCAGATGTCGTTGAGGGCTTTCTCGATATTCCGCAGCATCAAAATCGCTGACACCAACAAAATAACGACGCCAAAAGCGGTCAGCGAGCGCGCTTGAGAGATAAAGGTGGACAAGTATTCAACGACCTGTGTGGAGCTCTCCGGCAAAAGGAACTGCAGCAGAAACTCGTTTAACTTGTCTTCGATGTTGCCGGCGGCCGGGAGCGCTGACGCGATCGACAGGGTGACCGTCAGCAGCGGCACCAGTGCGAACAGACTGACAAAAGTGAGCGCCGCAGCACTGGCGTTGAGCCGATCCTCGACGAACCGATTAAGGAGATAGCGCGAGCGGAGACTCGCGTTTTGCAGTGTGGGATGCGTTACCATTGCCGGCCGACCATGTGAGCGGTGCTGATGGATTATCCCATATTACCTTGCGCCCAGAGTCGCTTTCGAGCGGCCATCATTATCTGGATAAAAAATGAGAGGAACGGCTGATCGTGACCGGCGAGCCTTATATTTTGGTGCTGTACTACAGTCGGGAAGGCGCCACGGCCGCGATGGCAAGACAGGTGGCCCGAGGCGTCGAGTGTGTCTCCGGTATTGAGGCGCGGCTGAGAACTGTATCGTCGCTATCTGCAGCGGACACCGCGCCAGAAGACGGGGTGTTGCACGCGACACAGGAGGATCTGAAAGGCAGCGCAGGTTTGGTGCTGGGCAGTCCAACGCGATTTGGCAACATGGCCGCACCGATGAAGCAATTTCTAGATGAAAGCAGTGCTTTGTGGCTTCAAGGTGCGTTGATTGACCGGCCCGCCGGGGTATTTACCTCAACCAGCTCTCTCCACGGTGGTCAGGAAACAACGCTGATAAGCATGATGCTGCCGCTGATTCACCACGGCATGGTCATGGTGGGGGTGCCTTACTCGGTGCCGGAGCTGCGGGCCACCGAGGCAGGGGGGACGCCCTACGGTGCCAGCCATTGGTCCACCGAGGCCGGAGATCGGCCACTGGATGATAGAGAATCCGCTATTTGTCGGGCGCTGGGTAAACGGGTGGCCGAGTGGGCCATGCGCGCTCTAAGGCCACACTAGAGATGGCAAAAACGCAAACAGCGCCGCGCGGGCGGCTCACCTTCTTTTTGTGGGCCCTGATGGGGCTCACCTGGCTGGGCTTTGTGGCGCAACAGGCGGCTGATGTGGAGCGCTTTTCCGGGACTTGGCTGCTGAGTGGGCTGCGCAGCGCGCCACTGCTGTTTTTCTTGTGGGCAGCCTTCACTGACAGTATGCGACTGTTCATCTGGTTTGAGCTAGTGCTGCTGTTTTACTTTATTTCCGCGGTCGAGGCGGCTTTCGCCTATCAAGCGGATGTGTTGTCGATCGCAGGTCTCGCGCTGGTGGTGATCAACTTCACCGCATGCATGCTTTACATTCGCTATCGGGGCCGAGAACTGCGCGGCGCCCTGTGACACAGAGAACGTATTGGTGCCGAGGGGTTGGGCACTTGTTGCCCCTTGATTGTCCGAGGTATTCACACACCATTTGAGAAACTGCCTGAGTGCAGTCAGGGCCGACTGAGGCCAGACAAGGAGAGGTTGTTGAGATGATGCGATTGTTGAAAGGAATATGGCGTGTATTGAGCGGCATCAGCCGCGCGATATCTGTTTTGGTGCCGCTACTATTCGTGGTCATCTTTGTGATTGCGTTTAGCACGACGCTGAGTAAATCAACCCCAGAGCCGCTGCCCGAGCGCGCGGCCCTGCTGATAGCTCCCACGGGGCCGTTGGTCGAAGACTCACGCCCTAGCGACACGCTGTCAGCGTTTATTAACCAGGACTATGATCAGCCCACGCTGTTGAATGATGTGGTCCAATCGATCCGCTGGGCGGCGACCGATGAGCGCATCACCGCGCTGGTGTTTGACTTGGAAAATGTCGCCGGCCCCTCCACCAGCCAGACGCTGGAAATCAGTGGCGCGATCGAGGCCTTCAGGGAATCGGGCAAACCAGTGATCGCCGTGGGTGATTTTTACTCGCAGGCGCATTATTTGCTGGCCTCCCAGGCTGATCAGATATTACTGCACCCCGAGGGCGGCATGTTCCTCGAGGGATTCTCGGTGTATCGCTCTTACCTGCGAGCATTCCTGGAGAAAACCCGGGTGACCATGCATGTCTTCCGCGCGGGTGAGAATAAGTCAGCGGTGGCACCCTACCTGCGCGATGACATGTCTGAAGGGGAGCGGGAGGTGGTCACCCGCTGGCTCGAAGGGCTCTGGTCCACCTATACCGACCTTGCAGAGTCGGGCAGGGAGTTGCCTGCGGGGACAATGGATCAGTTCATCGCATCCTTTGCGACACAACTCGACGCATCAGACAACGATTTGGCCGAAACCATGCTGGCCGCCGGCTGGGTCGATAGGCTCGCCGACCATGCCCAGATGGAAGATGCATTGGCCGAATGGGTCGGGGTGACCGATGAGGACGGTTACGCCGAGGTCATTGCACTTGATCGCTATGTTGAGGACGTCAAAATGAGTCGCTCGCTGACGGAAGAGAGCCTGCCGCTGATCGCCATCATCCCCGTTGAGGGCACCCTGATGCCCGGCGACAGTGAAGAGGGCATGGCGGGCAGCGACACTATCAACGGCTATATCGATACCGCTTTGGAGTCCGAGGACTTGGCGGCAGTTGTGTTGCGCGTGAACTCCCCCGGCGGCAGCGTGTTCGCCTCAGACCTGATACGGCGAAAATTGTTAGAGGTGGCGGATGCCGATATCCCCATTGTGGTGTCCATGGGCACCGTCGCAGCTTCTGGGGGTTACTGGATCGCAGCAGAAGCAGACGAGATCTGGGCGCTACCCACAACGCTGACTGGCAGTATCGGCGCCTTCTCTGCTTTCCCTACTATAGAGGGCATCGTGGAGTACATCGGCGTCACCGTTGACGGCGTGGGGACCACTCCGTTGGCGGGCGCGGCAAGTTTTAACCGTGGGCTGAGTCCAGAGATGGCGAGCATTGTGCAGGCACTGGCTTATGGCGCCTACGACGACTTTATCGAATTGGTGGCGAGTGGTCGCGATATGAGTGAGCTGGCTGTGAGAGACGTTGCCGACGGGCTGGTCTGGACCGGCGCCGAAGCCGTGGAGCGCGGTCTTGTTGACGAGCTGGGTGGCCTGGACGAGGCGGTAGAGGCCGCGGCGCGCTTGGCTGGCGTGGAAGATTGGCGCACCGCCCGCACCCGGGTGCCGCCCTCTTTTGAGAGTGTATTGCTGCAGGAGCTGACCCGCTCCTTTGGC
>JADHQF010000054.1 GCA_016778085.1 Luminiphilus sp.
TGGCGGAGAAGGAGGGATTCGAACCCTCGATACGCTATTAACGTATACTCCCTTAGCAGGGGAGCGCCTTCAGCCACTCGGCCACTTCTCCAGATTCTGTTTATTTCGTCTCGTTCTGATCTTCCTTTTGCGCTCCCCGGTCGCGCGTTACTCGGTGCTTCGCACCTCGCCCTTCGGGTCGCCGCCGTGCCGCCGGCGATCCTTCGCAGTCTTGGACTGCTCGGTCAGCCACTCGGCCACTTCTCCTGAATCGTTTAGCTTTCCTCGGACTCTGCGGCAGCCGCTTCCTCGATCCGATTGAGGATCTCTTCCCGGTGAACTGCAACCTCTTTGGGTGCGTTCACGCCTATGCGGACCTGATTGCCTTTGACGCCGAGCACGGTAATCGTCACATCGTCACCGATCATCAGGGACTCACCGACTCTGCGCGTCAAAATCAACATAGTTCACTTCCTTGTTCCGAGGATCCCACTCTCCAGCAGGTGTCTCTGATTCCTGCACGCCAGTGCGGGATGCTTACACGATCTCGACTGTATCAAGACCGAACGCAGAATGCAGGCTCCGCACGGCCAGTTCAAGATATTTTTCCTCAATGATCACCGAGATTTTGATCTCCGAGGTACTGATCATCTGAATGTTCACGCCCACATCAGCCAATGCCTTGAACATGGTCGCCGCCACCCCTGAGTGTGAACGCATACCAACGCCCACTACCGATACCTTGGCAATATGGTCGTCAGTCAGCACCTCTCCCGCACCCAGCTCGGCAACGATCGGAGTCAAAACAGCCTCGGCTGCTTCAATCTCACTGCGCGCGACAGTGAAGGTGAAGTCGGTCGCATTTTCGCCCCTGTTATTCTGGAGGATGACATCCACTTCAATATTGGCTTCGCCCACGGGACCAAGAATGCGATACGCCATACCGGGGTTATCAGGCACGCCGACCACCGTCAATTTGGCCTCATCGCGGTTAAATGCAATCCCGGCAATAACAGGTGCTTCCATGGAGGCATCCTCCTCAGTCGTAATCAGTGTCCCCGGGCCTTCTTCAAAACTGCTCAGCACCCGCAATGGAACTTTGTATTTACCCGCAAACTCTACAGAGCGAATCTGCAACACTTTTGAGCCCATGCTCGACATCTCAAGCATTTCCTCAACGGTGATGCGATCCAATCGCTTTGCTCCATCCACCAGTCTCGGATCAGTCGTATAAACGCCATCCACATCGGTGTAAATCTGGCATTCAGCAGCTGACAGCGCCGCGGCCAGTGCGACTGCGGTAGTGTCGGAACCGCCACGACCCAATGTCGTAACATTGCCGTCTACATCAACGCCCTGAAAACCCGCCACAACGGGCACACCGCCTGCATCCAGCTCAGCTTTCAGCGTATCAAGCTGAATGTCCTGAATTCGGGCCTTGTTATGCGCACTATCAGTCAGAATGCCGACCTGGTTGCCACTGTAGGACTTTGCCCTCACAGATCGCTCACCCAGCGCCATACTCAACAAAGCAGTCGTCACTTTCTCGCCAGTGCTGAGCAGCGCATCCAGTTCACGTGGCGTAGGTTTAGACTGAATCTCCTTTGCAAGCCCTAGCAAACGGTTGGTCTCACCCGACATCGCAGATACAACCACGACCACATCGTGGCCCTCGCTTTTAAAGCGAGCCACTCTGTCAGCGACTGCACCGATCCGCTCTACCGAGCCGACCGAGGTGCCACCGTATTTTTGGACAATGAGCGCCATAATCCACGCGGTGTGTTTACGGAAGGGCGCGTATTTAACACGATTCGACGCTCGGTGAGAACAGGAAGCGGCTGTTGCGCCAACAAATCACCGGACAGATGAGGTGACTCAAACTCATAATTTGCGCAACGGGTGGGCCACACGAGCCAACATCAACCCAGTTGGCTAGCAACCCACTGGGGGACTGATGCAAGCACCGCCGGCAAGGCAGCGACATCGGAGCCGCCCCCTTGTGCCATATCAGGCCGCCCGCCACCCTTTCCACCCAGCTCACCGGCAAAGTGTTTGATCACATCACCAGCTTTAACCCGGTCGGTGGTATCTGAGGTCACACCCGCCACCAGCGCGATTTTCCCCTCGTCAACCGCTGCAAGCAGTATCACGCCCGTTCCAAGCTTGTTCTTGCACTGATCCAAGGTGTCGCGCAGCGTCGAGGCGGTTGCACCTTCAATTTGGGCGGCGAGCACCTTGATGCCCTCGACCTCAACCGCTCCCTGCGTGAGGTCACCACCCGTTGACGTTGCCAGCTTCTGGCGCAGTCTGGCGGACTCTTTCTCGAGGTCCCTCACCTCGGCACGCAGCGCCTCGACTTTGCCAGAGGCCGTCTCTGGAGTGGCCTTGAGGGCACCGCACACCGATTGCATCGTTTGCGACATCGTCGCCACATGCGTCAGCGCGGCCTCACCCGTCACCGCCTCAATGCGCCTTACGCCGCTTGCCACGCCTGCTTCAGCCGTGATCCAGAAAAGACCAATGTCACCCGTGCGCGAGACATGGGTGCCACCACAAAGCTCTACCGAAAAGCGATCAGCGCCCATTGTCAGCACCCTAACTTCGTCGCCATATTTTTCGCCAAACAGCGCCATAGCACCTGCAGCGATGGCGTCATCCATGCTCATCAGCTCGGTCGACACCTCGGCGTTGGCGCGCACTTGGTCGTTCACCATGGCAGTGATACTGGCGAGGGTTTCAGCAGATACCGGCTCACCGTGTGAGAAATCAAATCGCAAGCGCTGGGAATCGACCAGCGAGCCTTTTTGCAGAATGTGATCTCCCAACTCCCGACGCAGTGCCTCGTGAAGGAGGTGCGTCGCAGAGTGATTAAGGCGTGTCCTGTTGCGTAATGTCGCATCGATCTGGCTATCCACCCGGTCGCCCACCTTCATCGACCCCGCCGTCACCGTCACATGGTGCAGGTGGTGCCCCTGTGCCTTGGTGGTATCGGTGACATCTGCCGCCCCGTCGGCCGCTGTTAGACGACCGCAATCACCCACCTGTCCGCCACTCTCTCCATAGAAAGGTGTGCGGTCCAGAATGACGACGCCGGACTGATCTGCCTCCAGCGACCCTTGCTCGACACCGTCAACTAAAATCGCCAGTACCGCACCTTCAGCTTGATCCGTCTCGTAACCCAGAAAGTCCGTCTCGCCCTCAAGCGTGATGCTCTGGCTGTAATCCACCTTGAATCCAGCATGATCCTGGGATCGCTGCCGCTGTGAGGCCATCGCCGCCTCGTATCCCTCAATATCCAGACTCAGCCCTCGCTCGCGGGCGATATCATTCGTCAGATCAACTGGAAAACCGAAAGTGTCATAAAGCTTGAAGATCACATCGCCCGGGATGGTCTGGTCAGTCATCTGCCGCAGCGACTCTTCAAGAATGGCCATACCGTTGTCGAGTGTCCGGGCAAACTGCTCTTCTTCGCCTTGCAAGGCCGACGTGATCGCCGACTGCTGGGTAACGAGCTGCGGATACGCCTCGCCCATTTGCGCCACCAGCTCAGGCACTAGCTCTGCGAAAAAGGGCTCCTTGGCGCCCAACTTATTGCCGTGTCGAATCGCGCGACGGATGATGCGCCGCAGCACATAACCCCTCCCCTCATTGCCCGGCATGACGCCATCTGCAATCAGGAACGCCGTTGAGCGAAGGTGATCAGCAATCACCCGCAGTGATTTGTCTTCGGTATCACTCGCACCTAGCTGTTTTGCCACCGCACTGATCAGAGCGGTAAACAGATCAATTTCATAATTGGAGTGCACGTGCTGCAGAACCGCGGCGATGCGCTCCAAACCCATTCCGGTATCCACAGACGGAGCAGGAAGCGCGTGCAGTTCTCCTTGAACGTCCCGGTTGTACTGCATGAACACCAGATTCCAGATCTCGATATAACGGTCAAGATCATCATCCTCGCTTCCCGGGGGGCCACCGGGCACATCCGGGCCATGGTCATAGAAAACTTCTGAGCACGGACCACAGGGGCCGGTATCCCCCATCTGCCAGAAGTTGTCCTCATCGAGGCGCGAGAGTCGCTCGGGATCAACCCCGATCTCATCTACCCAGATCTGAGCGGCTTCATCGTCACTGATGTGTACTGTGACCCAGAGCCGCTCGGGGGGTAACTGCAACGTTTCCGTCAAAAACTGCCAGGCAAATTGAATCGCCTCGCGCTTGAAGTAGTCGCCGAAGCTGAAATTGCCCAGCATTTCAAAAAACGTATGGTGACGCGCCGTGTACCCCACATTCTCAAGGTCATTGTGTTTACCGCCCGCTCTGACGCACTTCTGCGCCGTCACCGCCCTCTGATAAGGCCGCTGCTCCAGCCCCAGAAACGTCTCCTTAAACTGATTCATGCCCGCATTGGTAAACAACAGCGTGGGGTCATCCGCTGGCACCAGTGAGCTGGAATCCACGCGCGTGTGCCCCTGCGCCTCGAAATAACTGAGAAATGCTTCGCGGATTTCAGCGGTGTTCATGGAGACTTCTCTTACTTAAGTGGCGGTCAGACGGCGTCTGATCAGTTCAGACCAGCGGATAGCTGGCCCTCGGTCATCTCGCGCCCGGCCAGAATGTGGAGATGAAGGTGGAAAACGGTCTGGCCTCCCCCCTCACCGTTATTGATCACGAGTCGGAAGGCATCCCCCACACCGAGATCCTCGGCAACGCGACCCGCCACCAGTAATAAGTGGCCCAATAACGCCTGGTCGTCAGCGTTCGAGTCCACCAATCGGGGAATCGGCTTGCGCGGAATGATCAGCACATGAGTGGGCGCCTGCGGGTGGATGTCGCGAATCACCACGCATTGGTCGTCCTCATAGAGAAATTCAGTAGGGATTTCACCCCGGGTGATCTTGCCGAAAATGGTGTCTTCCATGGCGCTGTGCTCAGTCCAGCTTCTCGTCGGTGGTCAGGGCGCGGGCCTCGTCCTCCAGCATCACAGGGATACCGTCCCGCACCGGATAGGCCAGACCACTCGCCTTGCACATGAGCTCTTGCGTTTCCTCGTTAAAGACCAGAGGCGCCTTGCTGACGGGGCAGACAAGAATGTTCAGCAACTTAGGGTCGAGCACGGTTTCGTCCTGCCATCTAAAAGACAAAGTATACGGCCTTGTTACCCCGAGAGCACCGTCCCATCCGACGCGGAAATCAGTACCCGTTGCCCGAGCGACGCTTAATCAGGCATTGGCGGGACCAGCAATTGGGGATCAATGCGTTGGTTAAACCAGCTCATACGCCAGTCGAGGTGGGGGCCGGTCGCCCTGCCCGTTGCGCCAATCGCGCCAATTAAATCGCCGGGCGCAAGTTGATCACCCACCGAGACGAGCACCTCACTTAAATGCAGGAACGAGGAGGAGAGTCCATAGCCGTGATCCAGAATCACCGTACCCCCCGAGTAAAACAAGTCGGGCTCGGCAAGAGTGACCCTTCCCGCAGCCGGCGCAGTGACCGGTGTGCCCGTGGGTCGCGCGACATCGACCCCATAATGAGGCGTGCCCGGCGTGCCGTTGTAAATCCGCTGGCTACCATAGACGCCGCTGATCCGGCCCGTAACCGGCCACGCAAATCCGTCGCGCACCGCACGGAAGCCATCATCGAGAGCCAGCCGCTGTGCTTTGGCGGTGCGGACTTTGGCCCGCTCTGCGCGGATGCGCTCGAGATGCTCTTCACTGGGAGTCACCGTTTGCTGGGGCACTCCGGTGATCTCCTGCAACCGATACTCCCGGGCCGCCACTGCCACCTGCTGCACACAGGTTTCGTCGGTGGTGATCGTTAGCTCGTTTGACCGGGGCATGTCTCGACCCAGACCCAATAGAAACGCGCCATCGGGCAAGACTGGCACCGTGACGTCCGCGAAGCTGACCGTCGCAGACGGCAGAGTGTGCCCAAGCAATATACCACCCTGAATCGCGTTCCCCTCAAGCGTCGTGCACAGCTCTGCACTTGCAACGCCAACCCAACAGGCACTCAACTTCAGCACACTGATGCACAACCGCCGAAATCGGTCATGACCCCAAGGCGCCAACAAGCTGATCATGATAGTCACCCTTTTCCCTCGTATGTTGTTACCGATGAGGCTTGGTCCGGACATCATTTCTAAGACATCTGCTTCAAGTAGTGGCTCGCGCAGATAGTATTACAGCAAAGACGTTACGTGTTCGGCTCCAGGACAGGCCAAAAAGACGCCCTCTCTGACAATGCACATTCGGGATGCGTTTGGCATTCCCACTCTGCGTCCACCGCTCTACACTTTACCCATGGGCCGCTATCGACCACCCCGCCCTGCGGGTTCTCCCTATATCACCCCCGAGGGTGAGGAAGCGCTGCGGAACGAACTCCATGAGTTATGGAAAGTCGAACGCCCCGAAGTCACCAAAGCAGTTTCGGCGGCGGCGGCCAACGGCGACCGCTCAGAAAATGGCGACTATATTTATGGCAAGAAACGACTGCGCGAAATCGACTCTCGAGTGCGGTTTTTGCGCAAGCGGCTTGATGCACTGCAAGTCGTTGAGGGCCCTTTGGGTGACCACAAGAAGGCCTGGTTCGGTGCCTGGGTCACGCTCGAGGATGAGGAAGGCGCCGAACAAGTGTGGCGGATCGTCGGCCCAGATGAATTTGACGTCAGCCAGGGGAAAATATCCTGTGACTCACCACTTGGGCGCGCATTACTGGGCCAACCTGTAGGCAACGACATCCAGCTAGAGACCCCCGACGGTCTCAGCTATTGGACGCTGGTAGACGTCGAATACCGTTAAATCGAGGCCTCCACACTACCCACACCAATCTTATTGACAATCATTCCCATTATCATTACCGTGACCGCATGTACATCTGTATTTGCAAAGGCGTCACAGAACGCGCTATCCGCGAGCAAGTTTGCGCGGGTGCGACATCTGTTGATGAAGTCAGCCGCACTACGGGTTGCTCAACCCAATGCGGTAAGTGCCTGCTCAGGGCACAGAGGGTCGTTGAGGACGCCCGCTTGGCATCGTCGCCTACTGCATCGGGTTCGGCTACGGGAGCGGCCGCATCCGCCTGAGAATACGAATACTTCTCACTTCCATTTTTATTAACAAAATCAGTCACTTAGTTGCTCTCTCCGCCCGAGTTCGGTATAGTGCGCCTTGTCCAAAATACTCAAGCAGGCAAACCGCATGAAAGGCAACCCCGAGGTGCTCAAGCACCTGAATAAAATCCTCTACAACGAACTGGTTGCGATCAATCAGTATTTTCTTCATTCAAAAATGTACAAGGACTGGGGACTCACTGAACTCGCGGAGCACGAGTACCACGAGTCGATCGATGAGATGAAGCATGCGGACGCTCTGGTTGAGCGCATCCTGTTTCTAGAGGGTATTCCGAACCTTCAGGACCTGGGGCAACTGCGTATCGGCGAGACGCCTCGAGAGATGCTGGAGTGTGATCTGCAACTCGAACACATCGCGCACGCAGATCTCGTCGCCACGATCGAATGCTGTGAGAAGGAAAAGGATTTCGTCTCACGGGACCTCGCCAAGGATATTCTTGAAGCTGAAGAAGAACACGTGGATTGGCTTGAGACTCAGCTCTCATTGATAGAGCGTGTTGGAGAGCAGAACTATCTTCAGACGGCGATGAAAACCGTCAAGCCCGATTAAACACTGATCGGCTGAGGTTCATACGAACTAGGTCTTAACGAGCTAGGGCTCATAGGGTTAGCCCTTGACTGCGCCATGCGTGGGCAGAATAAGCAAATAAAGAAGAAATAAACCGCCGGTCGATCCAGATGCCGTGCGCTGCCTAAGATTGTCAGGTGATCAGAAGATCCACTCCACGCCCAGCATCGCAGTCAGCGGCTTGTTCGGTCGTGCGCCATCGGGTTGTCTGGAGACAATCGCGCGCTCGTCGAAGGCGTTTTCCACTTTAACGAAGGCAGAGATGGCGTCGGTCACCGCGTATCGGGTGCCCACATCGACGACAAAAAAGCTTTCAGTTTGAGCGAAGTTTGAAGCCTCGCGATTGCAGCCGATTTCGACGCACATTTCGTCAACGTATTTCACGACCGCGTAGCTGTCCCATCGACTTCCCACCTGTGCGCCCAGCCGGAGACTCAGACTATTCTTTGGCACCGACGCTAGAGTGTCCCCGTCCAGCACGCCGCTGTCTGCTGCATCGTCGCGTGCTTCCGCCATAGAGTGAGTGTAGGAGACTGACAGTGGCCACGTGATCTGTCCGGTTTCAAACACATGGCCTACTTGCACTTCGACACCCGCAACCACTGCCTCACCTGTGATAAAGGTTCCGCTGGTCGCGCCGTTGGAGCACGGGTAAGCGTTTGAGCAACTTTCGCCCTTGTTTGAAAAGTCACTGTAGAAACCAATCACCTCTACAAAAACCCGACCGTCGTATCGCGCACCGAACTCATAGTTAATGCTGGTTTCCGGCTTCTCCCACGCTCTCGCACTGCCACCCAGTGGGGAGAATCCGCGGTGGATACCCGCGAGCAGTGACCAGTCGTCGTTGATCTCATAGAACGCAGCAACCCCGGGCAACCAGATCGAGAGATCGTTGTCACGGGTCGCTGCAATATTCTGCCGGCCCACGTCGTCGAAGCGCGTTTCTTCGGTTTTCACACGCTCATGCCGCAGCGCTAGATCGAGTCGAAGTGCGTCGCTGATCTGCCAGGCATCGGTCGCCCAAAAGGACAGCGCTTCGGCAGCCTGCACGCGGTTGTTGCTGGAGTTGGGTTCAACCACGCCCATGGGGATGAGTTCACTGTTGATTTGGTCGTAGCGCTCCGTTGGCTGGAATCGATCGACCTCGTCCTCGTGATAGCGCGCACCGAGGGCAAACGTGTGCTCACCCCAAACCCAATCAAGATTAGTCTGAACTCCTTCTGACACGTATCGCCGGTTGTTGTGCTTGTAGGACAGCCCAAACACATCCTGCTCGCCATCGAGCACTGCCTGCGCGTGCGTGTCTCCTTCGTTGGCAGCCGCCACCAGATCGTCGCCTTTGGACAGCTTGAACCAATCGCGATGGAATTCATTGCGGTATACCGTGGTCGCCACCGCGAGCTCGGCCCCAAGCTGCCAATCCCAGGTGACAGAGAGTGCTTTGTGCTCGTTGCTCATCTGATCCGGTGCCGACATGCCGTAGCGACGGTCAGGGTTCTCTACAAAATCGCGATCGGTGAGGCCAAGGTAGGTCTCATCTGAAGTCTCGTCCGAGTACTGAGTCTTCAACTTCAGCGCGTGTCGCTCGCCCTGCCAGGATAGTTTTGCGACGTAATCCTCGATGCGATAGCCGGTGTCCTGATCGGAGCGATCGATCGATTTGAAACCCTCGTTGTAGCGCTGGGCGGTCTCCAGATTGAATCCGAATGCGCCAAGCTGTGCGCCGTAGCTGGCCAAAATATCAGTCTGGTGGTCTTGGCCGTAAACGAACTGCAGTCGACCTCCTGCGTCCTCGGGATGTGGCGTTGACACCAGATTGACAACACCACCCGTCGTTTGCGGGCCATAACGCAACTGCGACGCGCCTTTGAGCACCTCCACCGCCTGCATGCGCGCCAATGTCGGAAAGTAGTAGGCCTCGGGTGCGGCGTAGGGTGCCGGCGCAATCAGGACGCCGTCTTCCATCAAGGTGATTTTTGCTGAGCGTTCTGCCGTCGCACCGCGAATACCGATATTGGGTCGCAGGCCGTAACCATCTTCCTCCCGGATGTAAGTGCCGGGTACCGTTTTCAGAAGTTGATTGATATCCGTGGCCAACTCGTCACGGATTTGGAGGGAGTCGATCAGCGCGCCGGAACCGGCGATTTCACGCGACGCTTGCCGATCACCGATAATGGTGACCTCCTCAAGCGGCGGGGGTGACTGCCGGGTTGTGGTCGTGTCGCTGGCAGTGGACGCCAGTGCGGGCAACGCCCAACCGCAAACGGCCAGGGAGATGGCAGTTCGCAGCGGTGGTAGTGACGGCAAATAGGCCATCAGAGCGTGCTCGCATGACTATGGGATGCGAATAGTAATGCGAATTATTCTCAGTTGCAACACTAACAAGAACGATTCTTATTTAGACCGGTCTGCCGCGCAGGCAACGCTCTATTGCCGGGTTTCTCGCTAGGGGCGGCGATATACCAGACGCCCATCCGAAAACGTGTAATCGACCTTGATCCTGTGAATAGCATAGGGATCGCTGACATAGGGGTCCCGATCGAGCACCACAATATCAGCCAATTTACCCACCTCCAGCGTGCCAATTTGATCCTCCAGGCGCAGCTGCCAAGCGGCATCTGAGGTGTGCGCTCGAATCGCCTGATCCAGGCTCAGTCGCTCGCTGACTCTGGCCTGAACGGGCACTTCCGGGTTACCCGCCTGCTGCCGGGTGACTGCCATTTCAATATTGAACATGGGGTTCAGCGCGTCTTTGCCGATCCAACTGACCGGGTAGTCGCTACCCAGCGTGACCTTACCGCCGTGCCGCAGAATCGAAGCCAGTGGATACATCTGATTGAAGCGCCCTACTCCAAGATACCGGAGCGCCAGATCATCGTAATAAAACCAGGTGGGCGTGGTCTGGGCCACCGCACCCAGCTCAGCAAAGCGGCTTACGTCATCCGCATGGACAATTTCGATATGACAAATCGTCGTGCGCGAATCGCTCTTGGGGTGCAGTATTTTGGCGTGCTCGATCGCATCCAGCGCTGATCGCACTGCACCGTCGCCAATCGCATGCAGGTGTAGGTCCACGTTCGCTTCATGGGCCGCAGCCACGGCGTCAAACATTATCGGGTTAGGCAGCAGCGGCTTGGCTTCGTGTCCCTCTGGCAGGATGTAGGGGTCGAGCATGACCGCTGTTTTGGCTTCAACAGTCCCGTCCAAAGAGAGCTTTAATGTCGATACGTTGAACAACGGATGATGGTAGCGCGCGCTCAGTTCGGCCAATGTTGCCAAAGCGGTCGGCAATTGCTCGGGCTGATTCACATAGAGTGAGGCCACCATCCGCACCGGAAACTCCCCGGCCTCAACCATCTTCAGCGCAAGCCGACGCCCAAACTCGCCGGTATCAATCATCCCGGCATCGAAAGCGGCGGTCAGCCCAACCGCCGACATCTCCATGAAAAAATCAGGTGCGGCGAGCGCGAGCGCCTCCTCGCTGATCACGCCTAGCGCCTCGGTCACCGGATCGATCGCCGCTCCCTCGACTAGCCACCCTGTGGGATTGCCCTCCTCGTCCCG
>JADHQF010000055.1 GCA_016778085.1 Luminiphilus sp.
GTTGCATGAGATTCTTTAATAAATTGGTGAGTGTGCCGAGGTGTGGCGCTTCGCCTTCTGTTTTGGCGTCACCCAAACCGCCGGCAATGTCGCGCCCGAAACACGTGTGAATGCCGATACCGAAACTCAGTCCGAAGGGCGGTATACGATTCGCCACTGCTCGGTGGGGATTGAACTGCTCGGCATCCTCACCAAACAGCGGCACTTCCAGATTGGCCGACATTAAATCGATGACCACGCTATCACCCGCGGCGACATCAGTACCGTCGGGCAGCGAAAAGGCTTCACTCGCAGTGCGCCAGGCGACGGGGCTGGCAGGGTGCAGCCGCAAGCTCTCATGGATGCAGCGCTGGAGAAATTGATCGTCGGTCATGAGCCGGTCGCGATCGGCTGGATGACGGCGACACCACTGATCGATTTCATGAAAGCTGTGAGTGAGCGCATTGGCCGAGCTGTGCGAGCCCGCCTGCATAAAGAAAGCCACCTCGCGCAAGATCATGTCGTCATCCAGATCTTGGTCGGCGCGATTGGCCAGCAGCACGGTGAGGATGTCCCTGGGCGCTTCATCCTCAGTCAGGCTGCCCTCGCTGACCTGTTGCAGTAGCGCCTCTCGACGAAATCTAGAGGGGAGCAGGAACCGCTCGTTGAACTGCGTGAGCGCCGTCGCCACTTCCTTGCGTACGGTTTCCTTGTCCCGGGTGGAATGAAATAGCGTAGCCCCCTCGCCGAATTTGCGCGTCAGTGTCACCAGCGCGTCGGTCTCTGATTCAGACCCCTCGGGTCGATCAATGCCGGCAATATCCGCACTCAGGTTGATGTTGACCCTGAAACCAAATTCCGGGAGATCAAGGTGCCCGCGAGCGAGATAGGGCGCCAATGTTCGATTCAATGTATTGGGGTAGACCTCGCGCTCGTAGTAGCGCGCGAAGTCTCGGCGAAACAGCTTCCACTCGATGGCGCGGCGGCAGGTGTGTGCCTTGCCGTGCAGCGTTAGTAACACGCGTTCCATCAGCACATCACACTCGCTGTACATGGACTGCACTAGGCGCCGGTCGCACAGTGCCTGATGGGCATTCTGGTAGCCGCTGATGCGGGCGGGCGCATTCATGTGGTCAGAAAAGCACCGGATAGATGGCCCAGACATCTCGCTCCGAGGCTTCGATCTTCTTCGGCGCCTGGTCGGGGTTGGGCCGCATACCCCGTTCAATGAGCTCCTTAATAATCAGCGTGATGGTGCCGAACTGGTGGTTATCTGGCTTGGGTGACTCTCCGTCTCTCAGCACGGTGCCTGCTACGAGGTTCATGCCGAGACAGACATGCATGCCGCCACCAAAGGACATGCCGGCGGGGCTGATGCGTCCCTGAACGGAACGCAATGGGTTGAATTCGGCGGCGTCCTCGCCGAAAACACTGGTATCGCGGTTGGCGGTCTGGAGGTCGACTACCACTTTGTCGCCCTCCGGCACCACGCGACCGTCGGCGAGGGTGATCTCGGCCTCGGCGCGACGCCAGGCTTCCGGGCTGGAGGGGTGTAGCCGCATGCTTTCCAAAACAAAGCGCTGCAGTTGATGTGCATTGGCAACGACTTCAGCCGGTGTTTGGCCCTGATGTTCGCACCAGTTAAAGAGCTCGTTGGTTGCGTGGACCAGCGTGTGGACGGAGGTGTGGGAGGCCGCCAGATAGAAGAAGGCGACCTCTCTGACCATCAGTTCATCCGGCATGGAGAGCTCGGCATCATGCATCAGCAGGATGGTGAGGATGTCTCTGGGTAAGTCCTCCTCGCTCAGGGTGCCGGCACGGTATTGCTCCAACAGTGCGAGTCGTCGGGTGCGGGCGGGGAGGAAGAAGCGCTCGCGAAATTCTTCAATCGCCTCACGGATTTCCTGAAAGATAGGCTCCCGGTCGCCCTTGAATTGGCCAATCGTTGCGGCTTGCCCCAGTTGAATCAGCAGCCGGTGCTGGGCGTCTGCTTCCTCTACGGTACCGTCGATGCGATCGATGCCCGCGAAGGACAGTGAGAGGTGAACCATAATCCGGTAGCCCAATTCCTTAAGGTCCAAGGCTGATTCGGTGAGGAACTGGTTCAGCGTCTCGCTGAGCAAGTCGGGGAATACCTCGTTTTCATAGACGCGAAAAAAGTTCTTTCGGAATAGCTGGCTTTCGATGGAGCGTCGCTGTCGGTGCTCATCGCCGTGGAGGGTGACCAACACTTTATCCATTAGGATCTTGCCTTCGTCATACAGCGATTGTTTGAGGTCGATGATCCTGAGTGCATGCTCGACATCGTGATAAGCGCTAACGCGATGAATTTCCATGGTGGCTCCCCCAAAAGTGAGTGTCCTGACGGGGCAACGCCAGAACCCAGAGGCATTAGTGTATGCAATTAATATTAAAGTGTACACACTTTGACGGCCCGATTCCGCTGCGCGGCCAAAGGGTTTCAAGGGTCCGTCCGCGAGTGGAAGCCGCCCCTGAGGCTGACAGCTCTTTATCAAAGCCTTCGGCGATGTCATATTGTCCGTACAGGCGCATGAGCTGAGGAACAACCATGAAACTGACGGTGAATGGTAATGAGGTCGAGGTGACCAGCGAGGCTGATACACCCCTGTTATGGGTGCTGCGGGACGAGCTGAATCTTGTGGGCACCAAGTTTGGATGTGGTATCGCGCAATGTGGCGCCTGTACGGTCCATCTGGACGGAGTGGCGATTCGCTCCTGTGTGACGCCGGTGGCGGCGGTTGCGAACAAGGATATTCAGACCATTGAGGGGCAGGCGACTGAAACCGGTCTGTCACCCGTGCAGCAGGCCTGGCTGGAAACCGACGTCGCGCAATGTGGTTACTGCCAGTCAGGTCAAATCATGGCGGCAACAGCACTTCTCGCCCAGAACGCTAATCCCAGCGACCCGGAGATCGACGCTGCAATGGCCGGCAACATCTGTCGCTGCGGTACCTACCCCCGTATCCGCAAAGCGGTGCATCTGGCGGCTGCGTTAATAGCAGAGGAGCAGAGCGCATGAGCGACACACTGACGGCGCGCTCACTGAGCCGCAGACGATTTGTGCAGAGCAGCGGTGCGTTGCTCTTCGCCGCGCAGTGCCCGGTTGGCCTTTCTCGAAAAGCTTATGCGGGTGGCGCCGGCGCCATGATGAATAGCTTTGTGCGCATCGACCCCAATAACGTCATTACGATGCTGGCGAACAATTCAGAGTTTGGTAACGGCGCCTATACCGTCATGAGCATGATGTTGGCGGAGGAGCTCGACGTCGATTACCGCAGTATCGCACTCGAGGCAGCGCCCACGACGCCAGAGTACTACTCGCCATTATTCCGCGAATACCTGACAGCCGGATCCGTGACCACGGGTAGCACCTTTATGCCGATGCGTACGGCGGGTGCCAAGGCGCGAGCCATGTTGCTGGAGGCGGCGTCACAGGATTGGCAGGTGCCCTCAGCCGAGCTCACCACCGAAGGCGGGAAGGTGACCCACGCGGCTAGCGGCCGCAGCAGCACCTACGGCGAGTTACTGGAAGCGATTCATCGACTGGATATCCAGCCCCCTGAGACGGTGGCACTCAAGGACCCCAGTGAATTCAAGATTCTGGGTAAGCCTGCCCGGCGCTACGAAGGTGCTGGCAAGGTCGATGGCAGCGCCGAATTCGGAATTGATATCAAGCTACCCGGTATGCTCTATGGCGCGATCGCAAGGCCTCCGGTTCACAGTGGGTCGGTGATCGACTTTGATGCCACGGAATCTCTGGCCATGCCAGGTGTGGTCAAGGTGAAAGCGATCAGGGCCGGCGTGGTGGTGTTGGCGGATAGCTACTGGCGGGCTCAAAAAGCACGCGCCAAACTCAAAATCGAGTGGGACCGCGGTGTCAATGACGGGGTCTCCAGCGAGCAGTTCTACGCGGATTATCGCGCCTTGGCTGATACCCCCGGCTTGTTGGCAGAGGATATCGGCGATGCCATCGGTGCGCTCGACGCGGCGGAGACTGCGGGGAACGTGATCGAGGCCACCTACGAGATGCCGCTTCTGGCTCACGCTACTTTGGAGCCCATGAACTGCATTGCCCGGGTTGAGGGCGATACCTGCACAATCTGGAGCGGCACGCAGTACCAGTCAAATGATCAGGAGGTCATTTCTCGCTTCCTTGGGATCCCGCAGCAGAACGTCACCATCCACCGACCGCTTATGGGCGGCAGCTTCGGGCGCCGCTCGAGTAAAACCGCGGACTACACCGTTGAGGCGGTAGAAGCGGCCATGGGTGAGTCGGTGCCGGTGCAAATTATTTGGTCGCGGGAAGAAGACATCCGCAGCGGCCATTATCGGCCACTATTTGTGCACAAGCTCCGCGGCAGCGTGGACGAGTCCGGTATGCCGGAGGCCTGGCATCAGGTCGCAGTGGGTCAGTCGCTCATGCAGGGCACCAAGCACGACCCTGGCTATATGGTGCGAGGCATAGATATCTATTCGCTGGATGGCTGTTTGCAGGAACCGTTTGGCGTATTCCCATACGGCACCTCTTATCAGATCCCGAACCATCGGGTTGAGAGCCACAACGCTCCCAAGAAAGGCATTGTTCCTCAGGAGTGGCGATCGGTTGGCCACACCCACACGGGCATTGCCTACGAATGTTTTCTGGATGAGATGGCGCACAAAGGCGGAATCGATCCCATGGAACTCCGGTTGCGTCTGACCAAGGACCACGCGCGCATGAACCGCGTGTTGAGCGTGCTGAAGGAAAAATGCGATTGGGACAAGCCGCTGGCACCCGGGCGGGGGCGCGGCGTGGCATCGCGGATTTACAACATCTCGCCGGTTGCTCAGGCAGTCGAAGTGACGGTTGCAGAGAATGGTGATTTCACCGTCGATCGCGTTGTCTGCGTGGTGGACTGTGGGTTCGCGGTGAATCCCCTCGGTATTGAGGGGCAGGTAGAGGGCGGTCTGGCCTACGGGCTGGGCGGGGTGGCCTTCGGTAACATCGATATCGTGAACGGTGAAGTGCAGCAGAGTAACTTCCATGACTACCCCGTCATGCGGTTACCGCAGATGCCCAAGGTTGAGGTGCATATCTTGCCCAGCGATGAGCCGCCTACCGGGATCGGCGAGCAGGCAACGACACCGATTGCGCCGGCCGTCGCCAATGCGCTATTCAACGCGACAGGGCGGCGCGTGCGCCGATTCCCGTTGTCGAGTCAGGGTTTTAATCTGGTCTGAGGTCAGGATGGCACTGGAGCATATGGTGTGGCTCACCCCGAAAACAGGGGTGGGTGAAGACAAAATGGAAGAGATCCTCGCGTCGATTCGCGCTTTGACTCATATCCAGGGTGTCCTGTCGATTTCGGCAGGGCAAAACATCACGGACCGCGCCAATGGCGCGACCCATGGGGTCCTTGTGACGCTGGAGCGGGCTGACGATTTACCGGCGTACCTCAATCATCCCGATCACCAGGCTGTCGGGGCGGTATTGCGCGAGCACTGCGAGGTGCTCGCACTGGACTACGAACGCTAGCGCGCGCTGACCGAACCCGTCGCTTTGGGTGCAAACACGAGCAGGGCATTGCCCGCTTCGTGGTTATAGAGCCCGTATCCCGAGTTGATCACCATGTGGCCTGCGCCCAGCGCTGGTCCTGAGCCGCTCATGCCTCCGCCTTGCGCAACGACACCGTTAGTGCCGGTCACCTGCGTGGTGGTGTTGTAAGACCAGATGATCTCGCCGCTGTCGCGGTCGTAGATGCGGATAACGCCATCGAGGTGCCCTGCGATGACCGCACCGTCTATGGCCGTAATGGCGGCTGACACACCAGGGTCGCAGAAGGGCCGGCCCTCGCCGCAGACGTTCTCCTGCACGTGGCTCCAGAGCACCTCGCCCGTCACAGCATTCACCGCTGAGACGCCCGGGCGGGCGAGTTCGGGATCCAGCCATTCACCATTGCGGGTATCGTTCATGTCATTGATAGGGACATAGACGGTCGTGCCATCAGCGGCCATGCCAAAGTGTACGCCGCCCTGAATGCTGCCGCGCCCCAGTTTCACTTCCCACAATTTGTTCTGGCCTGTCTCCCAGTCGAGCGCAAACACGCGACCATCTTTCTGACCGGCAACGACCACGGTTTTGCCCTCGCCAATGTCAACCAGCAGGGGGCTGGAGGCTTGGTCATAGTCGGGGCCATCCTCCTCCGGGCAGTTGGGGTTGTCGGCCATCATGCAGGCGACGTTCCAGGCGTCACCCGGGAAGGTTTGTCGGGACCACAGGCGCTCTCCAGTGTCGAGCGCGACAGCGATTACGGCGTCGCTGTTGGTATCAGCGGGAGAGGAGTAGTTCTCACCGGTGCCGAAAATCAGCAGGTTTTTGTCCATGTCGACAGTGGGGCTGGTCCACACCGGTGCGCCGGATGGGCCGAGCATATCTGTCCCGGCGCTGGTGGTACCCACCGAGGCAGGCGGGCTGGGTATCGCGTAGCTGTCCCAGATCACGCTACCGTTGTCGGCGTCGACCGCCATCACGTGGCCGCGGAAGGTGCAGCAGGCATATTCTGGATTGGCTGCTGTGACCACCTCGAGCGATGATACGGGCACATACAGTTTGCCCGCCGCATAGGCAGGGGTGCCTGTCAGGGTCGCACTGTGATGCTCATCTGGACTGGTCTGCCAGACCAGCTCGCCAGTCGTGGCGTCTACGGCATAGAGGTTAGCGATGATGTCGCCAAAGTAAGCGGTGGCGGCGCCATCTGGCCCGCGCTTGCCAAGCGTGATGCCCGTGCGGACTTCGGCGCGGGCAGCATAGGTCCAGCGGACACAACCGGTTTCCAGATCAAAGGCATAGACGGTGCCGTCCTGACTGCCCACGAATACGGCGCCCATGGCAATCGCCGGCTGCGATCTGGCGCGGGTAGAGGCGGGGAAGCCAAAGCTCCACTTCAACTCAAGATCGTCGATTTGAGACCGATCGAAGCCGGCGGTCTCGGACGATACGTAGCGGCGGGTGTCGTGGCCCCACCCGGTCAGCTGGCCCTCGTCGAGCGACGAGAACTCACTTGCCGGGCCCTCGCACCAGGCAACGTCGGGGCCCGCGTCGGGATCACCGAGGCGCATTTGCGTGATGTACTCGACAATGTGCTGTTTGTCATCATCGGAGAGGTGGGCAGCCTGCGATTGCATGATGCCTTCGGTAATGGAGCGGTACAGCACCTGCGGCGACATGAGCTCGAGCCAGGTGGTGTGGGGCGCCTTGTAGACCTGCGCTTCGTGACAGCCGGCACAGTGCTCGATATAGAGCGGTTTGCCGGGCAGGGCGTCCCGGTCGCCCAGATCGCCGACCCAGGCGTACTGCTCATCCATTGAACCCAACGTGGCAGGCTCAGCCTCAGCCGAGGCATTGGTCACGGCAGAGGTGGTTTCCTCCTTCGCCTGACAGCCTACTAATACTGCCAGTGCCAAAACGACAGCCCCTGTGCTGAGGCGTTTCCCCATATCCAATATCATTGCGGCCTCTCCCTTTTTGTTGTATCGAAAATAATAAAGGCTTGGGAGCGAGATTGGTACGGACATTTCAGGTGGGCGGTAACGCAACGTCCGTCTCTGGCTCGAAGGTGAAAAGCTGGTTATGGTGGGGCTTTGGCGCTCTGAGCGCACGCAATCACATTCAATCAACACAGGAGGGTGACATGGCCCGGGAGAATCTTTGGCTGGTCAAATGCACTGACCGTGACGGCGACGACGTGAATGGTCTGCGGGAGGAACACATGGCAGGGCATTTGGCGCACATCGAGGCGATCGTGGATCACATTGCCATGGCCGGCCCGCTCAAGAACCCCGCGGGAGAAAAAATCGTGGGTAGCATGCTGGTGTACCGCACCGACGACCTCGATCAAGCAAAGGCCTGGCTGGATGGCGACCCTTACTCGCGTTGCGGGATATGGGGAACGGTTGAGTGGTCCCGGTTGGTGCTGGCTGCCGGCACGCTGGCCGGTGGGGTGACCTGGTAGAAAATCTCATCCCGACGCTTTATCAGCTTCAGCCGCCATATCCCCAGCGCGCAGAGTGAGAGCAGCAAGCCGTGGGGTAGGGCCGGGCCGGGCAGAGCGGAGTCGGGTATCAGCAGAGCGGCGAGAATATGGAGGTGTGAATGACAGAGCTTGATGTAAGAGTAGATCTCTCCGGTAAGCGCGCGCTGGTGACTGGGGCAAGCTCGGGCATTGGCGCGGCTGTGGCAAGCTCATTGGCCGCCAGTGGTGCGATGGTCTGGGTCAACCACCCAAGTGAAGCAACGTTAGAAGCCGCAGAGGCAGTGGTGACGGGTATTGTCGAGGCGGGCGGCACGGCTCAGACGATACAGGCCGATGTGAGCTGCGAAGCTGACGTGTTGGCAATGTTCTCCGCGCTGGATTCAAAGCCATTGGATATCTTGGTTAACAACGCGGGAATCGCCCACTCCAGTCCGATTGAGGTGCTGGAGGTGGACGACTTCGACCGGTTAATAGGCGTGCACCTGCGCGGCACCTTTCTCTGCACCCGTTCTGCGCTGAAGATGATGTATGCACAAAATAGCGGTCGCATTATCAACACCGCCTCACAGCTTGCGTATATCGGGGCGCCGGGGTTCTCCCACTACACCGCCGCGAAGGGCGCGATTCTGTCTTTCACACGCAGCCTCGCTCTGGAGATTGGGGACCGACCCATCACTGCCAACTGCGTGGCGCCCGGGGCAACGATGACACCGATTCTGGAGGATGTGCCACCTGACATTCTTGAGGGTATTCGCCAAAACATCCCCGCAGGTCGGATAGCAGACGTTGAGGACATCGTGGGTGCCTTCCTTTTTCTCGCGAGTGACGCTGCAGGGCACTTCAGAGGCCAGTGTTTAAGCCCCAATGGTGGAGATGCGTTTCTCTGACCTCGATGCTCGCGCAGGGCCTGCAGTGTCGCTTTGGGCGACATGTTGCATGGTACGACACTATTTTTGCTGAAATTGATCGCTAAACTGGATTGCATTCGCTGGCAAAAAAGCTGAATATATATACAGTACTTTTGAAAGCGGGTATTTCGGGCGCCCAATCTCTTTTAAACGGGGTTCAGCACGAGAAAGCATGATTCTTAGGGGCACAGCCTGAGAGACGCATCAGCAGAGCAAGAGGAGCAAGACATGGATCCGAACAAGCAGAAAGCATTAGACGCGGCGTTGTCACAAATTGAGCGGCAGTTTGGCAAGGGTACGGTCATGCGCATGGGTGACCAGGAGCGGGTGGCGATACCTTCGATCTCTACCGGCTCGCTGGGCCTGGATATTGCACTGGGTATTGGCGGCTTGCCCAAGGGCCGCATCGTAGAGATTTATGGCCCGGAATCATCGGGCAAAACGACGCTGACCTTGCAGGTGATTGCTGAGGCACAAAAGGTGGGGGGCACTGCGGCGTTTATCGATGCGGAGCACGCTTTGGACCCCCAGTATGCCGAAAAGTTAGGCGTGCAGGTCGACGACCTCATTATGTCTCAGCCCGATACGGGGGAGCAGGCATTGGAAGTCGCCGAGATGCTGGTGCGCTCGGGCGCTGTTGACGTGCTGGTAGTGGACTCCGTGGCCGCACTGACTCCTAAGGCAGAGATTGAAGGCGAAATGGGAGATTCCCACGTGGGTCTTCAGGCGCGACTCCTGAGTCAGGCGATGCGCAAACTCACGGGCGCCATCAAGCAGACCAATTGTCTGGTGATCTTTATTAACCAGATTCGTATGAAGATTGGCGTCATGTTCGGTAGCCCCGAAACCACCACCGGTGGTAACGCACTCAAGTTCTACTCTTCAGTGAGGCTGGATATTCGCCGCATTGGCGCGGTGAAGGAGGGTGACGAGGTCGTCGGTAATGAAACCCGGGTCAAAGTGGTGAAAAACAAAGTGTCGCCGCCGTTCCGTCAGGCGGAGTTCCAGATCATGTATGGCGGGGGTATCTACCACATGGGCGAGGTGATTGATTGGGGTGTGAAGCTGAACCTCATCGATAAATCTGGTGCCTGGTATGCCTACAAAGGCGACAAAATTGGCCAAGGCAAGGCGAATGCCTCCAAGTACCTGGAGGAAAACGCAGCCATCGCCAAAGAGATTGAAGACCAAATCCGGCATCAAATGATGGGCCTTCCGCTGGCTGCAGTGGAAACCGAGGTGGCCGAAGCGCCGGTCGAAGAGTCAGATGAACCTGATATCGGAGAAGTCGCCGAGTCTTCCTGACGTTACGCGCAGTATCCTCTGTGGAGGACTACACCAAGAAAGGTCCAGTCACTCCCGGCGAGTTAAGGCTCGCCGGGATGGATCTGCTTGCGAGGCGGGAACACGGCTCATCTGAGCTTAAAACCAAGCTGACAAGGCGTTTTAGAAAGCGCGATTGCGACCCCGTCACAGTCGAGCAAGTCACTCAGCAGCTCATTGAGGAAGGCTTGCTCAGTGACGAGCGCTTTGCCGCCTCAAGAGTGCGCCAGCTGGCGGGTCGAGGTTATGGCCCCAGCCGCATTCGCAATGATCTGCGCCAACAGAACGTTGAGCATTTGATCAGCGACACCATGGAAGAGGCCTTTGACTCAGAACTCGATTGGGAGGCGGAAGCCACTGCAGTGTATGAAAAGAAGTATGCCGGAAAGCCCATCGTGGGCGACTGGGACGCGCGTCAGCGTGAACGAGGAAAGCGCCTGAGATTTATGCAGTACCGCGGTTTCGCAGCAGAGGTCAGTCAAAAACTTGTCAATGAAGATGATCAGGGCGACCGATCCACGGAAGACGCAGAGTAAGGGTTAAATCGAGCTTGCTAGTTGATCGAGCCACAAGCCCCGCGCTTCGCTGGCTTTTGCTTTGACGATTTCCGCGTTCTCGGGGCCCATACGAAGTACCTGCTTTTGAATCGGCGCGAGTCCCTCAATGGCCGGGTCCTCGAAGACCCAAACTGCCTCCTTACGAATGAGTCGCGCCTCGCTGAGATCGACTTCAGGCGTAGCGATCACCAAATCCAGGGTCATCACCACCGCCATGTCGAAGGCGGCGGGATCTTCGCCGTAATAGGACCAGGCCTCGCGGAATAGCGGTATGAACCACTCAAGCGATGACAAGAGTGATTCCAGATTCAGGCTCTGTAGCCATTGTGTCAGTGCGTTATAGCGCTCGAAGCCAGCAGGGTCTGTAACCACTTGGGTGCCATCATCGCTGATGGAGAACGCGGC
>JADHQF010000056.1 GCA_016778085.1 Luminiphilus sp.
TGGTTTCTGCCTGCGATCTGGCCATTGCCTCAGAAGACGCCACCTTCTGCACACCCGGGGTCAACATTGGCACGTTCTGCACCACGCCATTGGTCGGTATTGGTCGGAATCTCTCACGCAAGCACGCACTGGAAATGGCGCTGACTGGTGATCAGTTCGATGCCGCCACGGCCGAGCGCTTTGGGCTCATCAACCGGTCGGTCCCCGCGACCGAACTGGAGCAGGCAACCCAGGAGTTAGCGGGCAAAATAGCGTCTCGCTCAGCCGAGAGTATTGCTCGGGGCAAATCAGCTTTTTATCGGCAGGTGGAAATGCCACTCGATAAAGCGTTCGAGCTGGCCAATCAAGTGATGCGCGACAATCTTACGTCCGACGGAGACGCGAAAGAAGGTATCGGCGCCTTTCTGGAAAAACGTGACCCCGAGTGGGGTTAGTCATCCATGCACCTTGAGTCTGACGAGGCCATTGCTGAACTGCTCGCGCAGGTAAAACGGATCGCCTTGGTAGGCGCCAGCGCCAAACCCGAGCGACCCAGTCATCGGGTGATGCAATTTCTGCTAGACGAGGGCTACGAAGTGCTTCCCATCAACCCCTGCTTGGCGGGGCAGAAACTGCTCGGGCAATCGGTGCACGCCTCTCTGGCAGTGCTCCCGACAAGCGTCGACATGGCAGATATTTTCCGCGACGCCGCATCACTGCCCGAGGTCACGCAGGAAGTTGTGGATGCCGGGATACCCGTGATTTGGACACAGTTAGGGGTGGTTCATAGCAAGGCCGAGCGCACTGCGGTAGATGCGGGCCTCCAATTGGTAGTGGACCGCTGCCCAGCGATCGAGATACCGCGACTGCGAGACGCAGGGCTACTCCCCTCTCGCTCGCTGCAGTCTTAGACGCTTTTAAAGACCATAGCGTTGCGAAATTAATCGTTCGTCGTAAGTTTTCAAGCGTCCACGCGTGTCTTGGTGCGGCCGACTTATTCTGGAAGTCGGCGTTAAGAAAAACTCAAGTTCTTTTTCGAAACCGAGCGTGTGAAGATTCAGCTGAAGCAATCTTGATATCTTAACCCGAGGGAGACACAAGATGACCGCCCAAAACGATAACAAGACCTATAACCAACCACTGGGCGGCAACGAAATGCCAAGGTTCGCTGGCCCCAGCACCATGTTTCGTTTGCCCTCGCAGACCACCGCAGCCGGATTGGACATTGCCATACTCGGTGTTCCGCTGGACATTGGTACCAGCCTGCGACCCGGTACCCGCTTCGGCCCAAGAGGGATCCGAGCCGAATCCGTCATGACCCGCCCCTATGGGATGTACACGAAGGCCGCGCCCTTCGACTCTTTTCAGGTGGCCGACGTTGGTGACGTCGCACTTAATACCTTCAACCTGGCGGACTCTATTGCCATTATCGAAAACCATTACCACCAACTGCTACAAAACAACGTAAAGCCCGTCACGCTGGGAGGCGACCACACCATCGCCCTGCCCATTCTGCGTGCCATTGCCGCAAAACACGGCCCAGTCGCTGTGGTCCATGTGGATGCCCACACCGACACTAACGACCACATGTTTGGCGAACCTGTCGCCCACGGTACTATTTTTCGACGCGCCATTGAGGAAGATCTGATCGATCCCCATAAGATGGTGCAAATCGGTCAGCGGACCACAGGTTACAGCGCTGATGATTTTGAATGGGTCCGCCAACAAGGTGTGCGAGTAGTGAACGCAGAGGAGTGTTGGTATCAATCACTTGCGCCATTGATGGCCGAAGTCAGAGAGAAAATTGGCACCGAGACACCGGTGTACCTGAGTTTCGATATTGACGGCATCGATCCCGCCTTTGCGCCGGGCACTGGCACACCGGAGCCAGGGGGCCTCACTAGTACTCAGGCCATAGAAATCATTCGTGGCTGCTGGGGACTCAATCTGGTCGGCAGTGACCTAGTGGAGGTGTCGCCACAATATGACACCACCGGAAACACTGCATTGCTGGCTGCAAACCTGGTGTTTGAAATGCTCTGTAGCTTTCCCGGTTGCCTGCGGCGCGATTAATTGCATTGGCTTGGCGTCGCCATTCAACCCCAAAAAAACGTCGAGGCTCGCCACCCAATCCCTTTGCTTCGCCAATTACTCACCTGCGGTTTTCTTAACTGCGAGCAAGTCCTCGTATTCGGGTTGATCCCCTTTGGCCTGCGCCATAAAGGTTTGGCGAATCGCCTCACCATCTAACATCGAGGCGTTCCATGTCGCGATGTAGTCAAGACCGTCTGCTGTGCTGTGATCACGGGCATAGTTGACCATGCGCTTCGCACCGGTAACGGCGAGGGGGGAGTTCGCAGCAATCTGTTTGGCGATTCCCATGACCGCTTCAAGCATTTCCTCTGCCGAGTCATAGACCTCATTTACCAAGCCAATCGTCTGAGCTTTTTCCGCACTAATACGCTCAGCGGTGTAGGACATTTGCCGCGCCCAACCCTCAGAAATCAGCTTGACCAAGCGCGGGTATGTGCCGACATCTGCGGTCATTCCAATAGCGGTCTCGTGGATTGAGAAGAAGGCGTCCTTGGTGGCATAACGGCAATCACACGCCGTGATGAAATCCATGGCACCACCGACCGCAGCCCCCTGAATAGCCACTAAAACGGGCATGCGTGCTTCCTCCAGACAAGTGAAGGCACTCTGGAGCGCCATGCAGTGATGGCGGAACGCCTCTGCTCCGATGCTGGGGTTAGTGCCCGCGGGGCTGTTTAATCCGCCGTCGGTGAATACCGAAATGTCCATCCCGGAGGAGAAGTGCTTGCCCTCTGCAGAGATGACCAGCACGCGCGCAGAGGCCTCCCTCGATAGTGTGTTTACTGCGGCTGGAAGCTCTGTCCAGAAGGACGGAATCATCGAGTTCGCTTTCTCGGGGCGATTCAAACGGATGTGGGCGATGCCGTTGGCAACCTCTAGTTCGAAACATTCGTAGCTCATTGATTGTTGCTCCCTGTGATCTTTATATGATTCCCAGCCTCCTCAAAATAGAGCAGCGCTTTCCTCATTGACAGGCTTTGGTTGGTGGGCCCTGCCGGAGGTGATTGAACGAGAAATTTGCAGCCAAGCCTCTCTGCATCCTGCGAACCGAGACTAAAGTGACCGACCCCCGGTTTCCTCCAACTGAGACAAGGACCACAGGGTGAGGCTAGCAGCCAACAGAATGTATAGCGACACGTAAAAGATACCCAGCTCGGTCCACAATAAGACAGCAAAAGTGGGCGCCAATGCACCGCCCAAAATCGCCCCAATCTGATACCCCAGCGAGGCACCCGAGTAGCGTACTTCTGTCGAAAAAAGCTCAGTGAAATAAGCGGCTTGCGGGCCATACTGCATGCCCAGAAAGATCATGCCGACCGTCACAGCCAGCGTGATCATAAAAGGACTACCGGTATCGATCAGCGGGAACAGCGCAAAACCCCAGACGCCCGTCAAAATGGCACCCCAGCGGTAAATCTGCTTCCGTCCCACCCGGTCTGACATACCCGAAAAATAAAACAGCGCGGGGATCATTGCCGCGGCGGCGATCAATACTGACGTCAACATTTCATCCCGGGTCAGTTCGACCGATGGCGAATTCAACCCATAGGCGATGACGAACGCGATCAGAATGTAAAAGGTGACCTGAACAGAGAGAAATGCACCGGCAGCGAGCATGATGCGCCGGGGATAGCGGCGTATGGCCTCGAGCACGGGCGATTTCTTCACGGCCGCCTGCTCGCCCGCCACTGCCTGCGCAGCTTTCAGCGCCTTGAACGCCTCGGTGTCCTCCATACGCAACTGCACATACAGCGAAATGCCGATCAGGACGATGCTGGCAATGAAGGGCAGTCGCCAGCCCCATTCAAGAAAAGCCTCGTCACTCATAGAAGTGCTCACCGCGAGAAAGGCGAGATTAGCCAGGATGACGCCTACCGCGGCGCCGGCCTGCGCATAGGCGCCGTACCATCCGCGCTTATTGGCTGGCGCACTCTCGGTGACCAAAAGCATGGCTCCACCCCACTGCCCGCCCACGGCAAGCCCCTGCACAAAACGCAACGCAACCAGCAATAACGGTGCCGCGATACCAATCGACTGATAGGTGGGCAACAGACCGATCAATGTGGTGGCCACCCCCATCATCATGAGCGCGATCACTAACGTGCGCTTCCTACCTACCTGATCACCAAAGTGGCCGAATACCACCCCACCCAGAGGCCGGGCAATGAAGCCCACCGCAAAGGTGCTGAAAGAAATAATCAGCAGCACCATGGGCGGTAAATCCTGCGGGAAAAACGCCTTGGGGAAGATCACGGCAGCCGCTGTGCCATATAGAAAAAAGTCGTACCACTCGATGCTGGTCCCGGCCAGCGAGGTCATCGCTACACGACGCATATTTTGCTGCTGGGTGGGCTCTACAGTCATCCCGATCGCTCGTTATTGTTATGCGAGATACAAAGCTAACATGATCCAAGACCCATCACTCGTAAACCTGTCGCTACAGGCAGAGCTGTGATGCAATGCGAGCCGCCGGACGTCATCTGAGCCGAACCCGAGAGCTGTGAATCCCCACCATGAATAGTCTAGAAACCTTTGCACAACAATTCGCCGATACCGTGTGGGGCACTCCGCTCGTCATATTGCTTCTTGGCGGCGGTTTGTTCTTCTTCTTCATCTCGCGCGCGACTCCCTATCGACACATGGACCACGGCGTTGCTGTTCTACTTGGGCGCTACGACACCCCTGATGCTGTAGGTGAGATCTCACACAAACAGGCCTTGGCCGCAGCGCTTTCTAACACCATGGGGCTGGGCAATATCGCGGGCGTGGCGCTCGCCATTGTCGCCGGTGGCCCAGGGGCGGTGTTCTGGATGTGGGTCTCCGCTATCGTTGGCATCGCGACGAAGTTTTTTACCTGCTCACTGGGCGTCATGTACCGGGGCAAAGATTCTCTGGGCAATCTACAGGGAGGCCCGATGTATGTGATTAGGGAGGCGCTGCCCAAGCCCTTTTACCCGCTGGCCGTGTTATTCGCGCTGGCCGGTTTGATCGGCACCCTGCCGATGTTTCAGGCCAATCAGCTCACTGCACTCATTCAGGATGCTGCTTTCAATGGCAACGCCCCGGCCTGGGCTCCGCTATTAATCGGCGTGTCACTCGCTGGCGTCGTTGGTAGCGTGATCTTCGGCGGCCTACCGCGGGTGGCCAATGTGGCGATCGCGCTACTGCCCAGCATGGTGATCGTTTACCTGCTCATGACGGGTTGGGTCGTCATCAATCATCTGAGCGCCGTGCCCGGCATCTTGTGGACTATTGTCAGCGAGGCCCTGTCGCCCACTGCCGTCGGCGGCGGATTTTTGGGCGTTATGCTGATAGGCATCAGTCGCGGCGCGTTCTCAAATGAAGCCGGGGTGGGTACCGAAGTCATGGCTCACGGTGCCGCCAAAACCAATGAGCCGATTCGCGAGGGCATGCTCGCCACGCTGGGTCCGGTGTTTGATACGTTGATCGTCTGCACCTGCACCGCGATCGTGATTTTACTCTCCGGAAATTGGCAGGAGCCCGGGGAGCTCTCCGGCATCACGCTCACAGCGAACGCCTTTCACGGTGAAATGGGGGGACTGGGACTCGTGCTGCTCGGGTTTGTCGCGCTCATTCTGAGCACCACCACCATGTTTACCGGCTGGTACTACGGTGCCAAATGTTTTGGGTTTTTAGTCGGTGCGCAGTGGCAACCCTACTTTCGCTGGTTCTTTGTCCTCGCGGTCATATTCGGCGCCACGGTGAGTATTGATGTGGTCTTCAATCTGATCTCGGCGAGCTACGGGCTGATGGCGATCCCCACCATGATCAGCTCTATCGTGCTGGCCCCGAAAGTGGCCGCAGCGAGCCAAGATTATTTCGCGGCGCTCTCCAGTAGGGCCTGAGTAGCGGACCCCGCCGCTACCTGCGCGTCACTCGCTGGCAACTTGAAGACCAATAATGCATTGCCGGGCATCTTGCCGGCAAAGGCGTAGCCCGAATTCAATATCAGGCGATCACCGACAATGAGCGGCGCCTGGCCGCCACCGATTGAACCGCCCTGAGCGATGCGACCATCGACTGCAGTGAACGACTGCGTGGTGTCGAACTCCCACAGTACCTCTCCGCTGTCGATATCAAAGGCCCTCAACCAACCTTCATTTGAGCCCGCCAGTACGTAATCGCTTGTTACCGAAATCGCGGCAGAATATCCGGGGTAGCAACCGGGTCTGCCCAGACAGACGTCCTCGCCAGCCGGTGCCTGCCAAACATACTCACCGTTATCCACGTCCAACGCATAAACGCCGGGTCGCGCGGGCTCATCGTAGTCACGGCCATCCGGCGCATCACTGATCGGCACGAAAACCTTGCCATCGTGGGCCGCGAGACCAAAATTCACGCCGGCCACCACACCACCTCGTCCAACCTTGGTCTTCCAGAGCGATTCGCCGTTCTCAGCCAGCATCGCCGTGACAACCCCGCCTTTGTCTCCAGCAAGAATAATCCGTCTGCCCTGCGAATCCTCACTGATCACTGGCCCGGCACCGTAGTCATAGTCGGGGCCGTTATCCTCGGGGCAATTCACGGGATCAACGTTCTCGCAGGACCCATTCCACACATCGCCAAAGCGCGCCTGACGGACCCAGACTGTCTGCCCAGTCGCTTTATCCAACGCGATAATGGCATCGCTCGTCTCTGACCCTTCACCCGAATAGTCATCCCCGGTGGCGATGTACAGGTGATCCGCATCCATCGCCATGCCGGCCCAGATCGGCACGCCACTGGGGCCGTACTGGGGCGTACCCGCGGCGTTGACGCCGTGCTGTTCCGCCGGGGGAATGAAATGCCGGCGCCACAACTCATCGCCAGACTTGGCATCGAGCGCCACGATCGATCCTCTAAAGGAACAACAAGGGTAGCCGGCGGCAATCGCCGCGCCCTCCTCTAGCGAGGAGACCGGCACGTAGAGCACGCCGTCAGATAATTCTGCGGCGGCCGTCAGCGTGGCGGCACTGTGATCCTCAATCCGCTTTTTCCATCTGAGCTGACCGGTGAGTACCGACACCGCATATTGATTGCCCGTCAGATCGCCAAAGAAGAGCAGCGGATCAATGGGTTGTGTAGCAGCGTCCCAGGACTCGAGCGTGAGTCCGTTGCGTACCTCACTCGATGCCTGAAATTGCCAGCGGGTGCAGCCGGTCTCCATATCAAAGGCATACACCAAGCCGCTCTGACTGCCCACGAACATGGCGCCCGCACCGAATGCCGGTTGCGAGCGCGCCCGAGTCGCATCCGGGTAGGCAAAGGCCCAGTCCAACTCTAATGAAGCAATATTTTTTCCGGTGACGCGCGCCACCGAGGGAGGCATGAAATGGCTAGCCCCGGCGCCCAGTCCCCAATGCTGAAACACGGGCGTTTGAGACAGATCGAATTCACTGGCGGCAACCTCACAGGCAACGCCCGCCTCAGCGGTGTTCGTCTCGGTGATTTTGCGCTCGGCGATGTACTCAGCCACCGCAGTTTTTTGCTCAAGAGACAAGTCGGCCGCCACTTCGCGCATTGGGCCGTCAATCATTGCCGCGAGTAACGTACTGGGCGAGACGTTTTCCAGCACGTAACGCTGGGGTGCGCGCACCATATTGCCGTCGTGGCAGGCCGCGCAGTGTTGGGCATAGAGTGCACCACCCACCGCCCTTGTTTCGGGATCCAGCGGCACTGTGACCTCCTGATAGGCGGCCGAATTAGGGGCTTCAACATTGGCGTGCGCAGGAATCACCGGGCCGAGCGCCACTAGCGATATGGTCAGCCTGATCATCGATCTAAAGCCTGCCGATAACATTCGCCCTCTCTCTTTGTCTTTACAACTCATCGTAGTCACTACCGCAAGAATCGGAGAATCAGCCCGCCGTCTGCCAAAAGGCGTAAACCGGGTCGCCCTCGCCCCGCTCGCCTTTGACCATGTCCTCAAACATGCCTAACCCCATCAGGTCTTTTGAATCAGCAGAGGTTGTCCAGTCCATCACAAAGGTCCGGTGGCTGATCTTCCATTCACCACCTCGGCGCTCATAACGATCGATGTAACGCCCACCGGTCATCACATCCTGAGGCGAGTCACCCTTGGTGCCCTGAAAGGCCACCACGTAACTCTCTCCCACCGCATTGTCCCCATCAATGTCGATCCAGTGATTCGTCACCGTATGGGCAACACGTGCCGAGCTTTCATCGAGCAGCTCCCCAATCGCAGTCGCAAACTCCACAGCCGGACCATTGAAGGCACCGGTCACGATCGCGGCATCGTCATGAAAAGCAGAGCGGATGATCTCGGGATCACCCCGGTCAACGCCGCGTGCATACCGACAGCCCAACTGGGCAATCGCCTGCTGCGCCATCACCTCCTCAAGCGCCTGGGTAGCGTTCATCGGAGCACTCTCCTTAGTAGATTGTTTTGAGCTTGCATGTGCTGCCATCAGCGCACCGCCCGCATCCCACGGAAAGTGCGCGCCCTGAGGACTAAATGACTGCGGTGCAAAAGCTGGTCGAGCGACCGCCGGCTGCGGCGCGGGAAACTGGGTAATCCAGTCCAGCACATACTGACGATGCTGCATACGCCAGTCATCGTGCTGATAGCTGTGCCGATCGAGGTAACGCCCTCCTACCAGGTGCGGCTGTGGATCGCCATCGGTGGGCAAAGTTACCCAGGCCATCACATAACTCTCGCTAATGGCACTGTGGCCTTCAATCGCGATCCATAGGTTGCTGGTGCGGTGCGAGGACATGGGCGCGCCGTCGTGCATCGCGGCAATCGCTGCCGCAAACTCAGCCGCTGACCCTTGTAGTGAACCGTAATCAACGGTGCCGTCGTCATGATAGGCCTCTCGCAGGAGCGCTTCATCTGCTCTATCGATACCCCGCGCGTGTTGCGCGAGGCGATTCTGTATCACGGTGCGAGACCACGCCTCCCATGCACTCGAATCAGGGCCCCAATCGGCAGCGTTACCCGCTTGATGACTCGTCATCTACCGCGACTCAACTGAAGACAGCAACAATGATGTAGGACGGAGACCGATGCGACATGGTCAATCAGACATCAAATCATTCAGGTGCTCGTGAAAGGCTTGCACGCGCCGTTCTTGATTCGGCATCCAGTACCCCTGATACCCGGCTGACGCCAGACCCTTTTGCTGCATCTCCGCGATGCTCAGGTCTTGGTCGGCCGTGGTGCCCAGCGTTTTTTCACCATACTGAATGTGCTCGTGGGGTGCGTCAGCCACAGGCAGATCTGGTCCACCCGCCGGTGACGGTGTCATCTCCTGTCCTGCGACACGATTCACCAACCACCAGTGGTCGAAGAGACACTGCGCGGGATCTGTCGGGTGCGGGCGCGGGCGTAACAACTGCACGCCATCCGGACCCACAGTAATCACGTTATTGGGGAACAGGTTGTAGATCACATAGTCGGTGAGCTGGTAATCCGCGCGATAGCTGTAGTGCACATAGCCCTGCGCCTCACCACGCTCGCGCTTGGCGGCCTGAATATCTACCCGCAGCTGCTGCCAGGTGTCGCGACCCACGTAATCGTCGCTGTTCACATCCCAGGCGGCAGCCATACTCTTCAGCGGCTCACCGATGACATCGCTGCCGTATTGAACGGAAGGCATAAACGAGGGGAACCAGCCGCGGTTATGGCCATGAGGGAAACAGTCGAACTGGCAGTCCTCATAGTCTGCCGCGACATAGGGAATGAGTTCCGGATGCAGCACTTTAACGTGATAGGCCTCGTTAAAGTTATCCGTGATGATTTTCCAATTACTGCGGGTCTCGGCGGTCATATCCAGCACCCGAAGCATGTCCTCGATCCGATGTGACTCAAGCTCACGACAAATCGTCTCGCCCAAGCTGGCATCCAACGTCAGCGCATCGGGGTCGAAGTTGTACCAGATCAATCCGAATCGCTCCTCGCAGCGCATCTCTTTGAGTCTGGCTTTACCGCAGGGGCTTTCTGCAAAATCCTCTTCATCAGGCACTGAGGTCACGACCCCTGCGCGGTCAAACCTCCAACCGTGATACGGGCACGAAAACTCCTGCACGTGCCCATCCTCCGCGTCGGTGATGCGGGTGCCACGATGCGGACAGGAGTTAAAAAAGGCTTTAACTGAACCGTCTTCCTGCCGAACCATGATGATGGAGTCGATCCCCAGCTCGGTGGTCAGGTAATCGCCGGGCTCCGGCATTTGGTAAGCCACGCCGCCGATATTCCAGACGGTGTGCCACACATTTTGGTACTCGCGCTGCAAATAGTCTCCGCAGGTGTAGCGATCGCTGCCTACGGAGTCGCCGCGCAACTGCGGCTCGGCCTCTTTCGGCGGCCGGCTCAAAGCACGTTCAAGGATCACGGGGTTTGCTGCGTTCATTATTTCTCCAGCTAATGGGGTATCTGCTGTCCAGTGCGCTTACGGCCGCTTATCAATGACCTCACCAGCTACCTTCTCGAGGCGCATGTCATAAATCTGCCAGCCAATGCCCGGGGTATAGCGGACTTTGCTGTAGTACGTGCCCAAATAGATGTCGATCGCGCGATCATCATCTTGGTGCCACGCCTGCAGGAAGCTGCTCATCTTGCCCTCACCGCCTTTGCCGTCTGGGTCGGGCAGGCCGTCGAGCTCCACAATCTGGGTGCCCAGCAAGTGCTGCGTGGAATCGAATACCGAGAGCGCGCCGTCCACTACTTTGACCCACTCATCGGGGCCAACCACTCGAAACTCCGCGCCGCTAGGGTCACTGGCGCGAATCGTGGCATCCTGAGTGAAAATCCTGTGGTAGACCGCCCGACCGGCTTCGATATTTTCCGGCACATTGGTGCCAATTTGATCCGTGGCGCGGGCATAGAGTCTCTGGAGGTATTCAATCTCGTGCTTGGCCAACATTTCGGCCACGTTGTGATCATTCGCCTGCACAGACATCGCCCCCATCCAGCACCACATCAGCGTGGCCAACCATACTGCTCGTTTCATTGCCGCCCCTACTCCTCATAATTTTCTAG
>JADHQF010000057.1 GCA_016778085.1 Luminiphilus sp.
TCGCCCCGACAGGTCTGGCATGCGGCACAGCAAAGCAAAATCGAACGGCCAGAGGTAGCCGAGGCCATCGATAAATTCCTCAGTGAAATCGGCTGGCGGGAATTTTGCTACCACCTGCTGTTTCATTTTCCATCAATGCCCGACGAGGCCTTCAACCCAAAATTCAGCTTTTTCCCCTGGGATGAGGATCCGCAGCGGCTAACCGCATGGCAGCGAGGGCAAACCGGTTATCCCATTGTCGATGCCGGCATGCGGGAGCTGTGGCAGACCGGCTTTATGCACAATCGGGTGCGGATGGTGGTTGCCTCATTCCTCACCAAGCACTTACTCCTCAACTGGCGGGAGGGAGAGATCTGGTTTTGGGACTGCCTCCTCGATGCCGACATCGCCTCCAACGCGTGCAGCTGGCAGTGGGTTGGTGGGTCTGGCGCAGACGCTTCGCCCTACTTTCGTATCTTTAACCCCATCACACAGGGCGAGAAATTTGACAAAGCCGGCGCCTACACCCGGCGCTGGGTACCCGAAGTCGCTGAACTCCCTGACAAATACCTGCACAAGCCATGGGATGCAACCGACGAGGTGCTCTCAGCGGCCGGTGTTGCCCTAGGGGAAACCTACCCCCACCCCATTGTCGATCACAAAACAGCGCGCGAGGCCGCGCTCAGCGCCTATGGCACGCTAAAGTCGCTGGATTAAGCTAGTCATCAACGATAGCTACCGCCCGCGTCCAGCCTGCTGAGGCGCCCCGTATCTTGTGCGGGAAGCAGCTGACCATAAAACCCGTGGTGGGCAACGCCTCCAAATTGTGTAGCTTCTCAAGGTGGCAGTAACCAATGTGGCGACCTGCTTTGTGGCCTTCCCAGATCACGCTGGCATCGCCAGTTTCGGCGTAACGCTCCGCGGTTTGATCAAAGGGGGCGTCCCAGCTCCATGCATCCGTGCCCGTTACCTTAATCCCGCGCTCCAAGAGAAACATGGTCGCTTCGTAGCCCATGCCACAGCCTTTACTGACGAAGTCGTCCTGTCCGTAGGCGGCCCCCGCAGCGGTATTCACCACGACAATTTCCAGCGGCGACAACTCATGCTCGATGCGCGTCAACTCCGCCTCCACGTCGGCCGCTGTCACCACATATCCGTCGGGAAAGTGCCGAAAGTCCAGTTTGACCCCCGGCTGAAAGCACCACTCAAGGGGGACTTCATCGATCGTGATCGCCCGCTCTTTTCCCCCAGCCTGCTCGTTCATGGTGGGATGAAAGTGATAAGGCGCATCAAGGTGCGTACCGTTATGCGTACACAACTGCACAAACTCGATCGCCCAGCCCTCACCGTCGGGCAGCTCACTGCTCTCAAGGCCGGGGAAAAATGACGCCATCTGCTGGGCGCCAATGTCGTGTGTGATGTAGTCAATATTGGGCTTCATAGCGGGAGGGTCACTGACCACTTCGTTTTCAAGGTAGATCGACAGGTCAACAAAACGTCTTTTCGGCATCTCTTTTCGCTCTTCACAGCGGCAATCAAACCCGAGGTTAGCCTATCCAACGGGGTGATTGGCAAATCTGATAGTTGGGGGTATCTTGCTTGGTCTTCTGGGGACTCTGTTTATGCGCAGTTTGTTCTTTGCTTTGACACCGTTACTGATTCCGATGGTCCTTCAAGCCCAGCCAGAGGCTTTCCCATCAACCTACGAGGCACCCTCAGGCCCGCCGGTATTGTTCAAGAATGCCACCATCCTCACCGGTGATGGCCGCCGCCTTGACGATACAGACCTCTACATCGCCAACGGGCAGATCCAATGGGTCGGCGCAGGAGAGATCGGGCCCGATGCCACCGCAGTCGATGCCAGTGACCGCTGGATCACTCCCGGCCTTATCGATGTTCATTCGCACCTTGGTGTATACCCCTCGCCGGGTGTCGCCGCCCATAGCGACGGCAACGAGGCGACTGCACCCGTGACGGCAGAGGTGTGGGCGGAACACAGTGTCTGGCCGCAGGATCCCGGCTTTTCGAGAGCTTTGGCAGGCGGCGTAACAGCAATGCAAATTCTCCCGGGCTCAGCCAACTTGTTTGGGGGACGGGGTGTGACCCTTAAAAACGTACCGTCCATAAGCTACCAAGGCATGAAATTTCCCGACGCGCCCCATGGCCTAAAAATGGCCTGTGGCGAGAACCCGAAACGCGTTTACGGTGGCCGTACACAGGCTCCCTCGACGCGCATGGGCAATGTCGCGGCTTACCGCAGCGCTTGGATTCGCGCACAGCGGTATCAAGCTGACTGGGACCGCTATAACCAAGCCGTCAAGGACGCGGCAGAGGCTGCAGAGAACGACAGCAGTGGCGCCTCCGTCGCATCGGCTCTACTCACCAATACGCCACCACGGCGCAACCTCGAACTCGACACACTGGCCGGCGCACTGCGCGGCGACATTCTCGTGCACATGCACTGTTACCGCGCCGATGAGATGCTCACCATTCTCGATATGGCCGAGGAGTTTGGTTACCGCGTTGGTACTTTTCATCACGGCGTAGAGGCCTACAAAATCGCGGATGAGCTTGCCGAAAATGACGTCTGCGGCGCCCTCTGGTCAGACTGGTGGGGCTTCAAGATTGAGGCCTACGACGGCATTCAGGAAAACATCGCGTTGGTCGATCGCGCAACCGGCGGCTGCGCCATCGTGCACTCAGACTCGGATGAAGGCATTCAGCGCCTCAATCAGGAAGCCGCCAAAGCCATGTTACGAGGCAACCGCGCCGGACTCGACATCCCTCCGGAGCGTGCGATCCGGTGGATCACTTACAACGCCGCGAAATCTCTCGGCGTACACGAACAGACGGGCTCTATTGAAGACGGCAAGATGGCTGACGTGGTGCTGTGGAACCAGGACCCCTTCAGTGTCTACGCCAAACCGCTACAGGTCTATATCGATGGCGTGCTGCGGTACGAGCAAGACAACCCCTCACGGAGCCCTAAATCTGACTTCGAGCTGGGGCAACTGATGGGGACGGCACAATGAATACGACCCGATTCGTCATCGCCCTATTGGGACACTTACTTTTAGCCAGCCCCAGCTACACCGCTTCACTCCTGATCACTAATGGCACTGTATTCATAGGCGACGACGCGCCATCGAGCCAGCTAGACATTCTCATCGAAGACGGATTGGTCGAAGCGGTTGGCAGCGATTTGAGTGCCGCCGACGCCGATCAGGTAATCGACGCCGCGGGGCGACCCGTGACACCGGCACTGTTTGCGGGTATCACCGCGGCGGGCCTTAGCGAGATCGGCATGGTATACGAGGCCGTCGACTCAAGGCTTAATGAGCTTTACACAGGGCTCATGCATCCCGAGTTTGACGTGCGCAAAGCCTACAACCCCCTCTCCAGTGTCGTCCCCGTCACCCGTATAGAGGGTTATGGCTACACGCTTCTCGCGGCTGCCTTTGGGGATCGTACGATTTCCGGACAAGGCTCGCTGGTGCGCTTCGATAGCGGCTTTGACAGCTTCGAGGGGAAAACCACGATTTTTGTCAACGTCGACGGCTACAGCGGCAATAAAATCGGCGGATCAAGAGCCGCGCACTGGATGTTACTCGAGACAGCTTTTTCGTCGCTCGCTGCGAAACAAGGTAACGGGTTCTGGCTGACCCACAATGAGCATCCTCTGATAAATCAGGACGGCAGAGCAACGCTTAAAGACGCTCGGGAAAATGGCATTTTCGTGTTCAGGGCCAACCGTGCGAGCGACATTCTCCAGGTATTGGCGTTCAGCCGAAAGCACCAACTCAATGCCATTATCAGTGGCGGGCAAGAAGCTTGGATTGTCCGCGAGGCATTGGCCGAATCAGGGACACCCGTGGTGATCAATGCGCTCGATAATCTCCCGGGGAGCTTTGACGGACTGGGGGCGCGACTCGATAACGCCGCGCTCCTTCATCGAGCCGGCGTTAGCTTGTTATTTACCAGTGGCGAGACCCATAACGCCCGCAAGCTGCGCCAAGTGGCTGGCAATGCAGTGGCCAACGGCCTGCCTTACGAGGCGGCCATAGCGGCCATGACGAGCCGGCCTGCAGAGGTCTTCGGCGGAAAACCCAGAATGATCGCGCCTGGATTGCGCGCCGATGTGGTGATCTGGAGCGACGACCCGCTGAATATCACCAGCGCCGCGGATCAGGTCATCATCGACGGCAAACTGGATCCCATGACCAGCCGGCAGACAGAGTTGCTGAAGCGGTACCTGCCCACTGAGCCCGGATTGGGTCGCGCTTATATCAATCCCTGAAAAAAGCGAGTGAACTGCGAAGGCGCTCGGGGTGTGCCACCGAGCCAGCCTAGTCGTTAAGCCGCTCGATCAGCCCGCTGGTCGAGTGGCCATCAACGAATTCCAGAACGCGAACCTCACCACCGCGTGCCAATACCGATTCGTGGCCGGCGATCTGCTCCACCGCATAGTCACCGCCCTTGACCAGCACATCTGGTGTCAGGGCATCGATCAATCGAGCGGGCGTGTCCTCCGAAAAAGACACCACATAGTCGACAGCGCCCAGCGCGCCCAATACTGCCATCCGATCATCCAGCGTATTGACCGGCCGGCTCTCTCCCTTAAGCCGTCGGACTGAATCGTCATCATTCACCGCGACAACCAGCACGTCGCCAAGAGCCTTCGCCTGCTGTAGGTACCGGACATGGCCGGGGTGCAGTAAATCGAAACAGCCATTGGTCATCACAATGCGCTGACCAGCCGCACGCAAATCCTCCAAAGCGCTCGCCAAGCTCGTCTCTGCAAGCACATTGCCAGCAGCGCCTGTTGGCGCCGCAGAGACGGCCGTGAGCAACTCTTCGGGGGAAACGCTTGCCGTACCCAATTTCGCGACCACCACCCCTGCGGCATGGTTCGCGAAGTGCGCCGCGTCACGCATCGGCAGCCCTGCACTCAAGCACCCCGCCATCACCGCGATCACGGTGTCGCCGGCACCTGTGACATCAAACACCTCCCGGGCACTGGCGGAGAAATGCGCAGGGGGCTGCCCAGATTGAACGAGCGTCATGCCGGCCTCACTCCGGGTCACGAGTATGCCCTCGAGATCCAGCGACTCCCTGAGCGCCTCAGCCTTGTCAATCAAGGTCTCGTCTGTGTCGCAGCGCCCAACGACCGCTTCGAACTCGGCGAGATTAGGGGTCAGCAGAGTGGCTCCCCGATAGCGCTCAAAATCCGCGCCCTTGGGGTCCACCAATGTTGGCTGATTCAGCTCACGGCAATGCTGCAGTAGCGGTTGAACCAGCTCCAGAGACCCCTTCGCATAGTCACTGAATACGACCAGATCAGCATCAGCGAAGTGTTGCTGGGCATACCTCACAAAAAGATCATTGGCATGCTTTGCCAGAGACTCCTCAAAGTCCATGCGCAGAAGTTGCTGATTCCGACTCAGCACCCGGAGCTTTACAATCGTTTCCGACGGGCATGGCATGACATTCCAGCGAACGCCCGCAGCCTCAACACAGGCGCGCAGAGCACGCGCATGCTCATCTTCCCCGCACAGACCCACTAGCGAGACCGACAACCCCAGCTCGGCGAGATTCACAGCAACATTACCCGCACCGCCCGCGCGATCCTCCTGGCCCGTCACACTGACCACCGGTACCGGTGCCTCCGGACTCACGCGCCGGCTCGCACCGCTCCAGAAGCGATCAAGCATCACATCGCCAATCACGGTGACACTGCCGGAGCTCATATCAGGCAAAGCTGACATCAAAGGGCCTCTTTCCTAGTCTCCGATGATGCTAGCACGGGCGCAGCTACTGACTCTGTGGACAAATAGCGCTGTGCCGCGCTCATTACCGCATCGGGGGTCAGCGCAGACATGCAGTCAAAAGCACCGCCGCAGGTGGGGCGCCTTCGACAGGGTGAGCAGTCCAACTCAGCGTAGAGAATATCTCCCTCTCGCCCCGGCACCACGCGATACGGGCAGGTCGATCCAAACAATGCGACCACCGGCACACAAAAGGCCCAACCCATGTGTGTTAGGCCGGTGTCTACTCCGATGACTAGATCGGCGTGGCTAACCAGCGCAGCGCTCTCTTCCAGCGAACAATCCCCGACTTTGCTTTCCACCGCCTGCTCGGCAAAGATCCCCGTCGCTGCAGGCCGATCCGCCGGCGCTCCCAGCACCACGACGCGCCAACCCTTTACGAGTGCGGCATCCGCCAGCGCTCGCCAATGGGCCTCTGGCCAGTGTTTCTGTGGGCGAGTTGTGAAGGGGCAGAAAACCACATAGGGGCGCCCATCATGGACCCGCTCAGCGAATCCCCGCGCTACCGCCGACAACGGCATTGTCATTGAGAAATCGTCGGTCTCCAGACCGATCTTTTGAGCGAGGCCGCGATACTCAGAACTGATAGTGGGCTCAAGATTCTTTGGGACTCGCTTCGTTAGTAACCACCCCGTCGGCTCTTTTGAACGAAAACCGATTCGCGTCTTCGCGCCGGTCATCCATGCGAGCAATGCGCTTTTCAAAAGCCCCTGAACATCCAGCACCAGATCGAATTGATGTGCTCTGAGCCTTTTGCGAAAGCTCATGACCTCCCGACTCAGTTTCCACAGACGACCCCGCCGAAATAGCTCCCGCCATTCCTCGCGCGGCCAAATTAATAGCTCCTTGAGCCCGGCGTGGTGCGCCAGCAGTGGCGCCACAGTGGATTCTGCCAACCAATAGACTTCCGCATCAGGACGAGCGCGCTTGATCGAATCGATCAGCGGAGAGGCGAACACCACGTCGCCAATGGCGCTGAGGCGGATCACCAGCACACGCTTGAAAGACAAGTCTGGGGTGACGTTTTCAGCCGCGCTGTGCGTCATTGATAGGATCCAACTCCGGCTGCGGCTTGATATCTCGGTCGAGCGCTATTAACAGCGCCAGCGTCAGAAACAGAATGTTGCCGTTGAAGTAAGAGTAGAAGGACACTGAGCTGTTCAGGGGGAACAGGGCCAAAATGACCACCAACGAGCTCAGCGCAACTTCTGGGCGCGAATCGAAAAGTCGCCGCCCCAGAAAGACAAAAAACAGCGCATAACCCAAAAGCCCGGGGATACCGGTATCGACCGCCACCTCGAGCGCGTAGAGATGTGGATGCCATCGTTCGGAAACGGGCAAGACATTGATACTTTCCATCGAGACCACCATCGAGCCCCAGCCACGAATGCCGACGCCATTCATCCAGTGCTCGGTGAACCCCTGCCAGGCCGAATTCCAGAATATCGGCAGATAGTCGAATGCCTTATAGGCATCAGATGCCGCTTGGCCGGCGGCCGAGGCGCTGAATGTATCGCTCAAAATCAGGCCTGACAGCGCCGCAAGGGAGAACGAAAATAACAGTGACAAGAGCCATGGCGTGACCTGCACATCAGACTCCAATCGACGGAGAATAAAGGCATAGCCCGCCAGAGCAGCCAACGCGTGGATCATGGACGCCTCATTACCGCTCATGACAATGGCGGCGAATAGGGGCAGGGCCAGGATGCTGTTAAGCGGCGTTGAGCCGGTGCGGCGCAGCGCCTCTAGATAAAAGGGCGACAAAATTGCGAGTGTCGACCCATACCCCATGCGCAGACTGCCCGTAACGAGGGTATCGCCAGAATCGAGTTCGATCAGCGGATTACCAAATACGCTGTAGCCCGTAAGCAGCTGCACCAAGCCATCAACCACCCACAGCATCATCACCGCGCCCACCAAAGACATCAGACGGGCACTCTCTGACCGGTCGAGCTTAATCTGGAGCAGCACCCAAACGGCGAAGCCATACGAAAGAAAGCGCACGGCCCCTGAGAGTGACCGCTCAAAATTGATGGCGTCGAACAGAGAGAAGATTGCGGGTAACAAAAAGCAGGCGAGCACTATCCAGAATTTACGCACACCATCGGTAGCAAGAAAATCGCGCGGGCCTCTCGCGAAGATAATCAGACCGACCAAAGCCATCAGCCAGATAAACTGCCTGGTTGCAGAGGACAAAGACAGGGTGAAAAACAGAAACACCCAGATAATCGACGGTGAAAGGTCAGAGAGTCGTTGCATCAAAGCCGCCGCGCACCACAGCTGGTGCACAGCATCCGTTACCTGAACACATTGAGTGTATTGATTAGATGCACCCTTAACCAGCGGGGATGTGAATACTACGGACTCCTGACGCGTTGAATAGCCGCTTACCGAGCCTCTCTGAAATGCGCCCCCAAGGCCAAAGCCAGGGCCGGCCAGGTAATAGACCCTGTTGAGAACGAATACATCGATACCGCACTGGATAAGGGAAAGATCGCGAGGAGCGCGATACAGAAAAAAGTGGGCGACACACCCTGCCCGGCTGCGTTGGTGACCAGCATCCACCTCACCACCATTATCAGGAACAGCAAATAACCGAGCACGCCTAATACACCCGTATCGGTGGCGATTTCCAAAATGCCAAGATGCGGATGCCAGGTTCGCGACAACATGGCATCAGGAAAAAACTCTGACGCAGCAAGAATTGGATACATGGCGCTCTCAGCACCTCGCAGCCCCACGCCGTTCAACCAGTTTTCCGTAAACAGCACCCAACTGGCCTTCCAAAGTTCTGGCCGAAACGCCAGTGCAGCGTTCGCCTCCACCTCACTCGCACTGAGACTGCCGCCAAGGAGCAACAATCGCTCAGCGAGGTGAGGTACCAGCAAAATGGGGAGTACCAACCCCCCCACCGCTAAAACGACCACAAACACTGGCGTCCAATAATGATTCGAGGAACGACCTCGCACCCATAGCGCCCCACAGAGCATCGCACTCACCACCAGCAGCAATGCCGAGTAACGACTAGCGCTGAGGGACACCGCCACCGCCAACAAGGGCACGGCCAACCACAACACAGGCAGGCGTCGGCCATGCAGGCGGATTGTTTCAAACAGAAACGGCGATAACACCGCCAAATTGGGCCCGTAGTCGAGGCCCATTGAACCGGTGACTTTGTGTCCTTCTGGCAGCCCGGTAAAAAGCGGATAGCCGCTGAGACTGACGCCTCGCCACTCTTGAACAATGCCATCGAGACTCCAGACCACCAGCAAGCCGGTCATCCATAGCACCGTGTTTGGCCATTGCGCCTCACTGGGCGAAAGTCTCAAAAAAAGAAGCCCGGCGAATCCGTATGCCGCGAACCGCGCCGCGGTCGACAGTGCGCGGTCAAAATCGACCGCGCCCGGCAGTGACAGCAGCCCCGGGAGCAAAAAACACAGCACCAACAGCCACAGCGCCGCGGCCCCCGGCTGTTGACGCCAAGCACCACGAGTCAACACGAGCAACACCAGCGACCCTATCGCAGCAAGCCATATGAGCAACTGAGTTGCTGACAGCACGCCGTAAAGCGCCACCCAACCCACAATCCACCAGGCGGTGATCATATCTCGGCATCGCTGGGACCACTGATCCAGAAGGGACTGCGCGCTGGGTGAGGTGGGCATGAAACGCTCTTAACATTCGCCAATGTGCTAGTTTAGCATCGCCTCTGACACTACCGCCTGCCGACGGCCAGTGCATTACTGCGCAAGGTCACCACCAACTAGCGACTGCGAAAAGGAACTGTTTCGAATCATGCTGCTATCGCGACGCTACCAGTTTTTATTCGTACACATCGCCAAAACTGGTGGCACCAGCGTCCGCAACGCACTGCAGCGGTACCGGTGGCGAGATCCTTATTACCTTCCGCAGTGGATCGCCAGCAAGCTCAGTGGCGTCACCGGACACAGTCTGGGAATCAAGCTACCGCGGCACTGTAAGGCGATTACCGCTCAGGAAATGCTTCCGAGAGAGGTTTATCAGGGGCTGTTCAAATTTGCGTTTGTGCGCAACCCATGGGATTTGCAGGTGAGCTCCTACCATCACATTAAACGTGAGCGACCCCACCTGCTTGAAGACAACGAATCGTTTAGTGCGTTTTTGCAACGAAAATTAGATCCAATGCGTGAGTGGCAATACCACATCGACACTTCCATCACCCCGCAACTGGACTACCTCGTCGATTTGCGCGGCAACCAAATCGTCGATTTTGTAGGCCGCTATGAGTCGCTGCAAACCGACTTCGATCACTGCTGTGAGCGAATCGGTCTCCCGGTGCAGGCGCTGCCGCACAGACGACGAGCCGACGATCGGAGCGCTTATCGTGAGTACTATGACGACGAATCGAGAGCTTTAGTCGAGCGACACTTCGCCGCCGATATTGAAGCCTTTGGATACGAGTTTTAACGTGGCCACGGCGTGACCCGCGCCCTGTTATTTGGCTTCGACCGTTTCGGCGCTGTTGCTGTTAAAGGAGCGAGGGCACCTCACTCAATGCGGTGACAAACTGAATATCGGGCGCAGACGCCCCCGATTGTGCTGAATCCACCACTTTGAAGAGCCTCCCAACGCCAGCCGCCCTCCCCGCCTCAATATCGGAATCCTTGTCGCCCACCAACAGCGACGTCTTAACGTCAATGCCATGATCAAGAACCGCCTGCTGAATCATACCGGGCGCTGGCTTACGGCAATCACACTGCTGGCGGAACTCACCCTCCGCCTCGGTCGGATGATGTGGACAGTGATAAAACCCCGAGAGCGTGACACCAAGAGTGCTGTCGAGATGCTCTGCGATGGCTTGATTCAGCGTATGCAAATCTCTCTCGCTGTAATAACCGCGACCAATGCCCGACTGGTTCGAGACAATAATCAGCAGGTAACCCGCATCCTGAAGCTCGCGCAACGCCCCGGACGCCCCCGGCAGAAATTCAAACTGCTCCCAGGTGCTGACGTACCCGTGGTCAACGTTGATCACGCCATCGCGATCCAAAAATACGGCGGAGATCATGTTGCGAACCAACTCCCAACCCGCGAGTTTCCCCTCACGCCAACTCAAGCCCCTGCTCGATCAGTGCGCAGAGCAGGTGTACCACCACAATATGGCACTCTTGAATGTGCGCCGTGTCATCCGCGGGAGCGATCACGGTCGTGTCACAACACCCCTTTAGCGC
>JADHQF010000058.1 GCA_016778085.1 Luminiphilus sp.
TGGACTCTCCGAGTCTTTTCAGACTATCGGGCATGCGGCTACCGATAATATAGGTCTCCAAATCGGGGCAGAGCTCAGTCAGCAGCGGCCAGATTTCTGTCGCGTAATATTCCACCGCGTCGATATTGGGGGGGTGCTGAAAGCCACCCACAAACATCACACCGCTGCGGTCATCGAAGCCGGGCCTATCATGCACGACCTCGTGAATGTTGCTGATTATCGCGACCTTCGCGTCGGGCGCCTCGTTGGCCAGCTCCGCGACTTCGACCTCGCTGACGACAATTGTCAGATCAGATTTACTGATCACCTCACACTCCTCGCGGTGAGCCATCTCGGCCATCTTGAGGGTGGCGGGCGATTGATCCAGTTCATGCTGACGCCGCAACCTTAGATAGTGCAAATCAATAGTGTCGAACCAGATCTGAGTGCCGGGATGGTGTTCCCTCAGCAAATCAACGTGTTGAATCGCGATGTAATGTCGGCACAGCGTGACCACGTCATAGAGGCCACCATGATCGCGCAAATACTCACCCATGGATTTGACGTGAGGCGCATGCAACACCTCAATGCCCTCGTCGCGCAGTTGCTGGCCATAGGGTTCGTCCGCCAACAGATTGTCAGCCGCGAAGGTCACCTTACACCCCAGCTTCAAAAGCAGTCGCAGTAATCTCAACGTGCGCAATGAACCAGAATCTTGATCCGGGGTAATCACGCAGGCCTCAAGCCATAATATGCGCACCCGCGCCCCGCGATGGGACTCTCGCAAGGGTCGCTCACCATTTAGCGCATGAGAATCGAGCGCCTGGCGCCACTTTTGTGCGAAGGTCACTTGGTTACGAGCCTGATAGGCCTTGGCGCCCTCTGAAACGTCAGTGCCGTGGCTGACACCTTCAAAGTGCACTACCTCTGCGGCCGGCTGATAAAGGACGCGTTTGCCCTGAAGTCTGATGGCAAAACAAAGATCCGTATCCTCGTAGTAGCAGGGCGCGAAGCGCGCGTCGAATCCGCCCACGGAATCCCAGAGCGTCTTGTCGACCATGAGGGCGGCCGCGGAGCAATAATCCGCATCGCGCACATAGTTGAACCTGGGCGCATCCGCATTCTCATCGCGACCCCAGTTCCAACCGGACCCGTCCCGCCAGATGATACCCCCGGCCTCCTGCAGTCGCCCATTCGGGTAGAGGAGTTTTGCACCGACCGCGCCAACACCCTCAAATCGCTCAAACGTCTGCCAGAGCGCATCAACCGCCCCCTCCAGCACCATGGTGTCATTGTTGAGAAGCAGCACACGATCACCCGCGCTCTTTGATACCGCCGCATTGCAGTTGCGCAAAAAGCCCTGATTTTGCTCAGCGCGCAATACGGTCACACCCGTCAGACCAAACTCCGCTGGGTCAAAGGGCGTTGCAAACGCATCGTCGGCCACCAGAACCTCATAGGACACGGATGGGGGGAACGATGCAATGGACTGCAGGCACTGCGCCGTCACCTCGTGTTGGCCATAGCAGGGAATCACAATCGTTAACGCGGGCTCAGTGCAGGTCTCAAGGGCAAGTGGCGGCTGTTGAAGATTAGGTACGATCGACGCCTGCGGGTCGAGTGAGGGTCGCTCGAGCACCTGACGGTGATGCAAGCGCTTGAGGCGCCGTCCTGCGGCGATGCCCAATCCTCTCCAACCGCCCATCGCAAAATGGTATCGACAGAACAGCAAACCCTTTTTGATGAAGCGCATGACTTTCAGAATTGGCCGGTAGAATAGTAGTTTGTTGCGGTGCAGCAACCACCTCACAGGAGTCATCGTTAACCACAGTGTGCTGCTCTCGAGTCGCCGAGCACGCACCTGCCAATACTCCGCCTCAGCCCTGAATTGCTCCGCCTCAGCCGCATACTGCCGGGCGTCACTCATCGACTGCTCCAACTCGGTCCGCAATCTATCCGTATCGGTGGTGAACCCCACGATCTGCTTTTGCAAATGCTCCACGTCACGCTCTTTTGACAATTGCAATGCGGCGATTTCGGACTTGAGATGGGCTTCTTCACCCTGGCTAGCGTCTTTAAATTCATGAATAACTGACTCAAGATGCGCCACTTCCTCAGCCCTCACTTCAAGGTGAGCTGACTGCTGCGCCACCGTGTGGAGGGTATGTTTAACCCGCCTGCGCAGCTCCGCCTGGTGCTCCTCAGTACGCTGCCCCAGCGCTACGTTCAAAAGCTCATCGATCGGCCGCGCGGGATTATCTCTGGGGGCATCGGCCTTATCCATCTCACTCAACGTGACTGCCAGACTATCAAGATCCGCCTCTATAGCCGATGAGAAAGGCGCTAGGTAATGCGCGAGATACGCATCCTCCGGCGTCTCGCCGGTATGTGTCTCAACTGCCGCTGGGATCAAGGAGTCATAGGCGGGTTGTTGCGCCATGATGAGATCAAGCGTGGCCTGCGCGTTTGCATCCGCCGGTAATAAATGCGCTCTCGCAATATGTTCGAGGCGCTCCTCAAAGGCGCCCAGCGACCTCGCGATAATGGGGAGCCCCGTCGCGAGACACGCGGACAAGGTGTAACTGAAAGTCTCGGGAATTTGAGGCAGGAACAAAAAGCAGTCCGGCCGTTCTCTCACGAGAACATGGGGCAGGTCCGCGCGGGAATATGGTCCGGTAACAGCGGCCCGACAGCCAGCGTAGAACGGCCGTGTCGTAAAACCGATGACCACAAAGTCGACGGGCAGCTCGCGTGATTCCGCCTGCCTGATCACCGCCTCCACCAAATCGATGCCCTTGATCGGCGACAGTCCGCCGACGATTGCAACCTTGAGTCGGGTGCGAGTTTGCTCCGCATATCTCGAGGGCATACCGCTGAGGGGTTCAGGGTGGGCCAACACCTCTGGAGCGACGCTAGGAAAGTATTCACCAATGACACGCGCGACATAGCGGGTAGGACAAATCACCCGCTCCGCCTTTGTAAAATGTGAGGAAAACAGGCTGCGCCAGGCACTGATGTCCAGGCCTAAATGATTGGGCCGTCCTGCTATGCAGCGATTGCAGTCCTTTTCTGCCGGTCTACCGCAATAACGACCGGAAGGCTCCTGAAAATGAAACTGGGGGCAAACCGAAACAAAATCATGAACGGTGACGTCGTAGGGGAGCCCCAGGTCATCGGGCAGTGATAACACCCAATCAGAAACACCGGCATAGTGATGAAAATGTATCCGTTGGATTTGGGCTGCAGCGAGAAAACGAGCGATGAGTCCCGGAGCCACGTCAGCATTGATCAGCTTGCGGAACTGGCCTTCACTCCCGATACGCTCCAACCGATAGCCGTCCTCGCCCCAAGGTCTGAGCACCAAATGGAGCGAACGGTCCTTTGCGGCGCAGGCCGTTGCCAGATCTCTAACGTGCTGCTCCACACCGCCACCCATGTTGTGGGTGACATGCAATATCCTCGGCGCATCAGTCAGACCAAGCAGCTGCATATCGCAGCGAATGCGGGCATCCAACGCGGCGTCTTCTCTGATCCAGTCTTGCACAAGGTCCGGAAATTGGGGGTAGCGATCATCGATAATCTGCTGTGCCTCAACTTTCAGCTGTTCTGATTCGTAGCCGAATGACGTGCCGCCCGCGTGGTAAACAAACACATCACAGGCTAACAGGTGGCGCCAGCCATTGGCGGCAGTGGCCATGCAGAACTCCACCTCCTCACCGTAGCCTCGCCCGAAGCGCTCGTCGAATCCGCCGACTTCTTGCCACGCAGCGCGGGAGACCCACATGCAAAATCCAACGGCCGTCGGCAGGGGCACCGACTCACGCGCATTGGCAATCGACATGGCCTCGTCAATCTGAACAACACGGATATCTGCGGCCGTTTCCCGTCTCGCACCCCCCTTTGGGTAGCTGGCAATCGTGGCATTGTTTGAGAACGGCGTGATGCTGGCGATATCGCCGGCAGTGGCTCCATGCGCGACCAGCCGGTCTAACCAATTGCCGTGAACTTCGGTATCCGCGTTGAGTAAAACGAAGTCGTTGTCAGGCCGCAGGTCAGCTGCGCGATTACAGCTTTTGACGAAGCCCAGGTTTTCATCATTCTCCAGCAGCGTGATGCGAGATTCGCGCTCGAGACCCTTCAAAAATCGATCAATAGCAGGCTCTGGGGAGCAATCGTTGATAACAATCACCTCGCCCTGCGAATCGCTACTCGAAGAGAGCACCGATTCGAGACACGCCCTGACCTCGGCGAGGCCTGAGTATACGGGGATAATAATGTCCACCACTCGTGTCGAGGCGGCAGACGACTCTGATTTGCTCAAATTGCTCAACGTTGAGCCATCCATCCGCTAGAGAGACTCAACTGGTCAGTCAAAGATCACCATCCTTGAAACCCCTCGAGAAAATCACGCGGGGAAGGCGTAATCCGAAAACATGTCGCGCAATGCGGTTTTCTGGATTTTGCCCGTGGCAGTGTGGGGCATATCTTCGATGAACTGCACATCGTCAGGAATCCACCACTTGGCGATCTTGCCTTCGAGATAGGTTTTCAATTCATCCGGCGAGGGCTCCTCACCGGGTGCTTTGACCACGATCAGTAAAGGCCGCTCACCCCATTTTTCGTGGATGCGACCAATGACCGCCGCCTCCGCCACCTTGGGATGTCCAGTGGCGACGTTTTCCACCTCAATCGAGGAAATCCATTCACCGCCCGATTTGATGACGTCCTTCGTGCGATCCGTAATCGATACAAAGCCGTCCGGAGTGACCGTCGCCACATCGCCGGTCTCGAACCAGCCCTCCTCGGCGTGGGCATCCGAACCATCGAGCTTGAAATAGCTTGAGCAGATCCAGGGGCCTCGCACCTTCAGCGCACCAAATGCCTCGCCATCCCAGGGGAGCTCGTTGTTATCGTCATCGGTAATTTTAATTTCCACACCCCAGATGGGCGTACCCACATTGGTGCGCATCTCGGCAAACTGCTCGGGGCTGTAAAGCTGGCGATGACCACCCGCGTGGTTAGTGGTGCCCAGCGGGCTCATCTCGGTCATACCCCAGGCATGCCGCGTATCCACACCGTAGGTATCAAATTCTTCCATCACCGACAGCGGGCAAGCTGAGCCCCCTACCACCACGCGAGTCAGCGTTTCGACACGCTCGCCAGACTCGCGCAGGTGCGCCAGCAGGTTTAGCCAGACCGTAGGCACGCCGGCAGACATGGTCACACCCTCTTCGTTGATGAGCGCCGCTAGTGTCGGGCCATCGCCCATCTTGTTGCCGGGCATCACCATCTTGGCGCCAGCCACCGGGCAGGCGTAGGGATTACCCCAGGCATTGACGTGGAACATCGGCACAATCGGCAGCATTACGTCGCCACTGGAGATATTCATGGCGTCGGGAATCAAAGTGGCGTAGGTGTGTAACACCGTGGAGCGGTGGCTGTAGAGCACGCCTTTAGGGTTGCCCGTGGTGCCCGAGGTGTAGCAGAGCGAGCAGGCCGCCTGCTCGTCGAGTTCGGGCCATTCAAAATCAGCTCGCTGCGCCGCCATGATTTCTTCGTAGCAAAGCACATCCGCGCGATCGGTGTCCGGCATGTGCTCGCGGGTGGTCATGATGACCCAGCCCTCAACACCTGTGCACTCGCCGGCGATCCCCTCGATCAAGGGCCAGAAGTCGGGGTCAAGGAAGACGTAGCGATCTTCAGCGTGATTGATGATGTAGACGATTTGCTCTGGGAATAGCCGCGGGTTAATGGTGTGACAGACGAAGCCCGAGCACGCAGAACCGTAGTAAGTCTCCATGTGACGGTAGTCATTCCACGCCAACGTGGCGACGCGGTCACCCGACCTCAGGTCCCAGGTCTGCATGGCGCTGGCCAACTGCCGCGCCCGCGCAAAACAGTCGCGGTAGGTGTAGCGGTGGCGAGGATTGTCCCGCGTGATCGAGACGATCTCCTTGTGTCCATGCACCCGCTCGGCGTGTCGCACGATCGATGTGATCGTCAGTGGGACATCCATCATCAAACCATTCATGGCCGTTTATTCTCCTTCGTCTTCGAGCGAGGAATGTACCGATTTGCAGTAGGGTTCAGCAACCCGGAATCGCGTCAGCTATCAAGCAATCAGCGCCCAGTGGTCGACACCCTCAACAGTCGATTTCAGGGTTCGCCCTTCGCCCTCGAGCTTGATCAAATGCGCCAGCAGAGACAGCTTGGCCCACTCGTGCATAGCCGGGTCCACATCGTCATAAACGGTAGTGACCAAGCCGTCCAGTGACTGAGGCGCACTACCAAGCGCCGAGGCGACCTTGGCTTCGCGCATCAAACGATGGCGCACCAGCTTTTCTACCTCGCCACGACAATCGGGAATCAATTCACCGTGACCCGGCGCAACCACCTTGACGTCATAGTCGAGCAGTCGCCTCAGCGAGACAATGTAGTCGGCCATATTGCCGCCCGGTGGCACAATCACCACCGTTGACCCGTTCATGATGTGGTCACCGGCAAATACCATGCCCTCTTCTTCGAGCAGAAAGCAGACATGGTTATCGACATGACCCGGCGTGCGAATCGCGCGAAGCGTCCACCCTTCGCCAGCGATGCAATCGTCATCCTCGATCTGCGCCGCCGGCTGAAAGGTCAGGTCCTGATGTTGGTCGTCCGCCGTCACCCGGCCAATCAGCGTGGCGCCGGTCGCCTCCGCTAAGCGCGCGGCCGCCGGCGAGTGGTCAGGGTGCGTGTGGGTGCAAGCAATAAATTTCAGACGATCGCCCACACAGTTGAGAATGGCCTCAATGTGTGACGGTTCAGCGGGCCCGGGGTCCACGACCACCAAATCGGTTTCACCGACAATGTAGGTATTGGTGCCAGGACCGGTCATGGGACCGGGATTCGGCGCCACGATGCGTCGCACCCCAGCCGACAGTGAACGGACTTCTCCGTGGGGCTGCATCTCACTCCACCAGCTGGGGGATCGCGACTTCCGGATTCACGTCGGCGTCGTAGTCAACGCCGTCCACACCAAAGCCGAAGAGCTGCAGGAACTCCTGACGGTAGCCATCAAAATCCGCAAGCGTTTTGAGATTGTCGGTGTCGATCTGCTCCCAGATACCCGCGACTTCTGCCTGCACTTCTGGGTCGAGTTCCAACTGGTCAACCCGCAGTCGGCCGGCCTCATCCACCTCGCCATCGCCGTAAAGTCGCTCCCGAAACAAGCGGTCAATCTGCTCGATACAGCCTTCGTGAACGCCGCGCGCCTTCATCACTTTGAACAGAATTGCCAAATAAATGGGCATCGCAGGTATCGCGGCTGACGCCTGAGTCACGACCGCCTTCAATACCGATACGCGGGCGTCACCACCCCGTGAGGCCAACTGCTCGCGAATCCCCTCCACGCGATGATCGAGATCTTTTTTGGCCGCGCCGATGGTGCCGTGCCAATAGATATCCCAGGTGATCTTCTCTCCGATATAGGTGTAGGCAGTCGTCTTGGCGCCCTCGGCCAACACGCCTGCCTCAGCCAGCGCGGTGATCCACATCTCCCAGTCCTCACCACCCATGACCGCCACGGTGTGGTCGATCTCTTCCTGGGTCGCAGGCTCGAGATGAAAATCCTGAATCGCTTCTTTGTCGGTGTTCACACCCTTCTGGGTCGTGGCCTGACCAATCGGTTTCAGTGTCGACGTAAACACTTCGCCGGTTTTGGGATGCGTGCGCCGCGGCGCGGCCAGACTGTAGACCACCAGATCCACCTGCCCGAGATCTGCCTTGATGAGGTCGATCACCCGCGTCTTCATCTCATCCGAGAAGGCATCACCGTTCAGGCTCTTAGCGTACAGGCTCGCCTCCTCTGCTAGCTGATGGAAGCCCGCCGAGTTGTACCAGCCGGCGGTGCCCGGCTTGCGATCCGTTCCGGGTTTCTCGAAAAAGACGCCAATCGTCGATGCGCCAGAACCAAAGGCCGCGGTAATCCGCGACGCCAGCCCGTAACCGGTAGACGCGCCCAACACCAGCACCCGCTTGGGGCCGTCTGCGATGTAACCCTTGCTACGGACGTGCTCTGCCTGACGCCGCACGTTTTCAAAACACCCAGTAGGGTGGGTGGTCGTGCATAAAAAGCCGCGGACTTTGGGCTGAATCACCATAGCAGGGGCTCCAGAAAAACGAGCGCAAAGTCTAGCATGCAGAGGGGAATTCGTAGCACACTCTGCGGCGCGCGCTGTGGGAATGATCTGCGCTGTCCGCGTCATAACATTGAGCTAGATCAGAGAATCTGACGCCGTGAAAATTGCCTTGGGAGACAATAATGCAAATCGAAACCGCCATCCTCGCACCCGCCGCAGTCCTTGCCGGCTGGACCATGATTGTTTTTCTCTGGCTACTGGCCAGACGGCTGCCAGCCTTTGCCGCCGCCGGGGTCAAATTAGGGGAGATGCCAGCCGGGGCGCGCGGTGGCGATGGCGAGGCGCAAATGCCCGCCAAGGCCAACTGGATCTCGCACAACTATTCGCACCTGATGGAGCAGCCCACGGTTTTTTATCCCGTCGTGATCATGCTCGCGTTAATGGGCGATAACTCCGCTCTCAGCGTGAATCTCGCCTGGGGCTATGCCGGCATTCGGGTGCTGCACAGTCTGTGGCAAGCCAATGTGAATACGATTCCGGTGCGCTTTGCGCTGTTTGCCCTATCGAGCCTGTGCCTGATTACCCTCGCGGCAAGGGCCGTGATGCAAGCGCTGTAGGGATCGCGGGGCGCGCCCCGCGCCTCTCTTTCGTTCACTGGGTCCATCTTTTTAGATCATCGGGCGTATCGATATCGGCCACGTAATGGAGATTGTCGGTCTGCCACTCCAGTAGCCAGTCCGGGCGCTGGTGACGCCATGCGCCGCTGCCAAAATCGCCCTCGCCTCGCGCTATTTTCAAAGCGATCCGCCGGCTGAATAGCACGGGGTTCCCGGGGCGTGCACCAACCATGGGCCCGACAAACTCAATCGCCGCGTCGGCGTGTTTATAAGCACCAATGAGGGATATCAGATCTTGTCGTGTCAGCGCCGCCATATCGACGGGTAGCACCATCACGGCATCGACTTCCTGCGAGAGGCTTGCCACGCCGAGTCGCAGAGAATCCGACTGGGAGTGATCCCCCATCGGCTGCGTCACCTCAACGAGACAGCTTTCGTTAAACAACGACTCCGCTTGCGCCAAAAGCGGCGAGATTTCCGACTGATAGTGACCTGTCACGACGACCACCTCATCGACACCGGCGTTGCTCAAGACGCGAAGGCCGCGAAGAATCAGCGGCTCTCCCTCAATCTCAATCGCCCCCTTTGCGCGGCCGCCTAGCCGGGCGCCCTCTCCGGCCGCAAGTAATACCGCACCAATCCGCAGTCGCCCGGTCTCGCAGTCGCCGGGCTCGCAGCAGACTTCCCCAGTCACAGTCGCGCCTCGATCATCTCAAGGCCACCAAACTGACCCACCCTGTGCGGTAAACACATTGCTTGAATCCATCCCAATGCAAGCACATGAACATAACGCTGACTCACAACAAGCTCACATGACCATGCGTTTCACGTCACCCAGCAAACTGGTGAGCTCGGTCAAGAAGCGGCCGCCGTCGCCGCCGTTAACAACGCGATGATCATAGGATAGCGCGAGCGGCAGTAGCGTTTGCGGTCTGAATACCTCGCCATCCCAGACCGGCTGCACGGCAGCCCGACCCACGCCAAGGATCGCCACCTCGGGCGCGTTGATAATGGGCGTGAAGCCCCGTCCACCAATGGCGCCGAGGCTACTCACGGTGAATACGCCACCCTGCATGTCATCGGGTCTGAGCTGTTTATCTCGCGCGCGCTCAGCCAACGCCACGGTTTCGGCTGCCAGTTCCCAGATCGACTTTTTATCGACATCGCGAAGCACTGGTACCACGAGGCCCGCCGGCGTATCGACCGCCATGCCGATGTGGCAGTAGTGCTTCATCACCAGCGTTTCACCGCCATCGGCTAGCGAGGACTTCAGTTTGGGATGTTCTCGCAGCGCAACCGCACAGGCTTTCAGGATGAAGGGCAGGGGTGTGAGTCGCACACCCCGATCTGCCGCCTCGCTTTTCAGCTCTTTGCGGAAGCGCTCCATGTCGCTGATATCCGCGTCTTCAAACTGCGTCACATGCGGGATATTCAGCCAAGAGCGCACCATGTTGTTGGCGGTGACCTTGTCGATCCGGCTTCGCGCGGTTTTCTCAATGGCACCAAAACGCGCATAGTCCTGCTCGGGAATCGCGGGCAAGCCCGCCCCATTTGATGACGGTTCGGCGGCGAGGGCCTGCGCCACATGCTGCTGCAGGTCTTCCTTGAGGATCCTCCCCCGGGCGCCCGTGCCCTTTACCTGCGAGAGCGTCACACCGAATTCACGGGCGAGCTTTCGCACCGCGGGGCCCGCATAAACGGTGTCTGGTTCTGACAACGCAGCGGGTCTTTCTCCGCCACGTGGCGCCGATAGAGTGGCTACCTCGTGAGTGTCCAGATGGGAGGCGTCCTCATCCGAGACCAAAGCCGCGGCGGTCACTGCAGTAGCTTGCGCGTTCTCTTCACGCTGCTCGCCCGGGGCCAGTGGCTCTGGTTGTGCCCCATTCGTGCCACCTTCGGATTGCATGGAGGGTGTGGAGGCGCCATCGATCGCTAGCCTGGCAATCACCGCGCCCTCCTTCACCATGGTACCGGTTTCCATCAACCACTCAGTCACGGTGCCGGCGGCTGGGGCTGGGACTTCCATCGACGCCTTGTCGGATTCGAGCAGCACCAGCGAATCACCCTCTTCAACCTGCCCACCAACAGGAACCAGCAGCTCGACCAAGTCCGCGCCCTCGTCACTCCCGAGATCGGGAATCACGACGTCGATCACCGTTGCGGCATCTTCAAGCCCGCTCGCTGAAGTGGACGCCGGGGCTGATGGGGCAGCGGCAGGATCCTGCCCTTGACCCGCCGCGCCCTCCGCTGACATCTCGGAAGCCTTAGTCCGCTCTGAAGCCTCCTGATCATCTTGTG
>JADHQF010000059.1 GCA_016778085.1 Luminiphilus sp.
GGCGATCGATACTGGGGTTGGTGCTGAAAATCGCAGGCCGAAAGTCAAAGCGCTCTTTGGTCTGAATGGCCAGCTGGGCGAGCATACCGAGCGTAGTGCTGTCGAGGCCATCAGCCTCGGTGACGTCCACCCACACGCTCACAAAGCCGGGCTCGGCAAACATCGACTGAAAATACTGGTCCAGCGCCGTGCACATGGTCAGCCGCACGTCGCCCTCGAGCTTCAGCACGTGAGCGCCCTCGTTCGAAGCGGCGCAGATCCGGCAGTCGCTCATCCCACTCCCCGACTGACAAACAAACCGGCAATGTCATCGGCGAGATCATCTGAGGTGACCTCACCGAGGTCGAGTCGGCGAATCAGATCGCCCGGTTTTTCGAGGGAGCCCCCTAAACGGGTCAGCAGTGTCTTTTCACGCTCGATCAAGTCCACCTCGTCAATGGTTTCCAAAACCCCGTCTGACATGAGTACCAGCATGAAGGTCTCGGGCAGTGAGGTCTCCTCGAGCCCATAGGTCGCCTCGGGTGTCAGCCCAACCGGCATCCCCTCACCGGGCAGGTATTCAATATGGTCTGGCGTCATGAGCACGGGTTTGGGGAGGTGACCGGCGACGGAGTATTGTAGGGTATTCGCCTTATAGTCGAGGCATCCCACCACCATCGTGGCGTACTTATTCACATGCAGTTCCAGCAGCTCCCGATTAGCAAGCGCTAGCATCTCGATAGGGTCGATCACGGTTTTGTCATCGCGGCGCAAATAGTCCGAGCGCTTGCGCGCGAAAAGATTTTTCAGCAGTACGGTGGCAAAGGCCGATGAGCTACCGTGACCAGATACGTCGGCCAAAAAGAACACCACTTTGTTTTTACCGACCTTGAAGTAATCGGTGAAGTCGCCGCTCAAATAGAGCGACGGCAGGATGCGGTGGCTGAACCAGTAGTCCCCGGCCTTGAGCGAATGCGCCGGAAACATCGCTTTTTGTACCTGACGACCGGCGGCTTGATCCTGCTCGAGAATTCTCAGTGAGTGGCTGAGCTCGGTGTTGGCCCGCTCGAGGTTCTCGTTTGACTCGACCAGATCGCGCTGCAGCTGTCGGTGATGCACGCTGCGCTCAATCGCACGTTTGATGAGTCCGGGCTTCTCGGCGGGGTTCACAAAAAAACTGGCCGCCCCCAAGCCGAGCGCAGTGGTCATGCTATCCATGTCGCGGTGATCGCTGACCGCAAGCACCGGTACCTGCACATCGAAGCTGCGCATGGCGCGGCGCACTGAGGCCCAGGAGACATTTAATAGTTCGACGTGGCAAATCACGCAGTCCCAGGGGCTATCGGGGCCGAGCACGGCCTCAATGTCGAGCGCTTCGGGGGTGATTTCGTATCGATGGTGTGGGTCATCCAACGCGGCTAACAACTCGGCTGCACGATCAGCCTGATCATCGACCACCAATACGGAACCCACTTGTGTCATGTCAACAGCGCGGTGACCATGGCGAAGAGGACATCAGAAATCGTCCTCGTCCCAGTCATTGTCGAACTCAGAGAAGTCGTCCTTCACCTGCCCGCCAGCCTCCAGCACGGCGCGGCTCTGCAAATACACATCGCGGAAAAAGACGTAGCGATCACCGGTCATGATCTCCTCGGCGTCGAGGAGCCCGGCACGGATATCGAGCACGTTAAACACGCGCAGACCCCAGTAGGCCTCGTCGTTCATCATCTGGCCCGTGGGCGACATGTAGGCGTCGACACTGGCGCCAAAGGCAGCGCGCACCGTGCTGGGCCCAAGGATCGGCAACATCACAAAGTTACCCCGGGGCACGCCCCAGACAGAGAGTGTGTGACCAAAGTCGGTTTCATAACGCGGGATCCCCGCCATTGAGGCGACGTCAAACAAACCAAACACGCCGATAGTTGAATTGGCGACGACGCGAAACGTATTGTTAACCGCCTGCTCGATGCGGCCCTGCAACAGCGCGTTTAGCGCACCATTGAAGTCATAGAAATTGCTGAAGAAATTATTGACTCCGACACGACCAAACTCGGGCATGACCGCGTCGTAACCGCGCGCCACCGGTCGGATGATCAAGCGGTCAGCGTCGTCGTTAAACTCAAACACCCGGCGGTTGTAACCCTCCCAGGGGTCAGCCTGTTGCTGGGCCTGTGCCGCAGTCGCACAGAGGGCCAGAGCAATCAGCAAGGCACGCATCAACCCCGCCACTAAACGCGTTGATCGACCCGGGAAATCTGTTGTGCTTAAGCGCACCATTCTGAGCTCTCTCGGCTCCTCTTTTGATGACCTTTCTTACAACCTTTTTCTGGCGCTGGCTCTTATTTGTTAGCGCTACTTTTCACGCTCGCCTCGCGGTCCGGGCAACTTTAACGCTATTGCTCGCCGCGGTCACGGGTGCGCACATTGGGCTCAGCGCGGGTTTTGCTCCATCCATTCTTGCACCAAATGCCACTGCTGCTCGAGGCGCTTGCTCGATACCGGCAAGCGAGTCTTCATCTGCTGGGCAAACAGCGACACCCGAAATTCTTCCAGCATCCAACGATACTGAAATGCGGTATCACTTAACCTGACCAACCCGGGATAGCTCACTTGCGCGTCGCTCAAGGTTTGATACCAAGGGGTCAGCAGCTCAAGGGCTTTCTGGTCTTTAAGGTACTGCCCGTTCAGTCGGTTAATGCGGTGTTCAGCGGCCTTGGCATACCGCGGATATTCCTTGAGCCACTCACTGCCCGCATAGCGGATGGTGTCGCTGGACAGCAGCGCGCGCATGTTCGCCCAGCAATCGTCCTGACTGTCGCGGTAATCGCTACCCAATTTGCTGCCCGCGGTGCGCCCGGTGCTCCAGGCTTTGAGCGCAGTAGCCAGCTGCTCACCGGCAGCCACCGCCTCGCCATGCCAGTCACTGCGTAAGCCGTCAAACCAGCGTTTGAACGCGGCATCGGAGCGCGGAGGCTCCAGGCTCCTTAGCGACTGATAAGCCACTGCCGCAATCAGGTCCTCAACCAGCTGTTTGCGGTCGATTTCGACCGCGGCAAACGCCAGCACTAACTCATTGCCCGACAATAGCGACTTGCGCAGCGACTTCACCACCTGGCTGGCCTGCTTGATCGCCAGCGCGACCAAACCATCTTCGTGAGCCAGTGCGGCCTCACCGGGATAATCCAGGAGTCTGACGGCCACACTGTCTTGCTCTGCGACCAGCGCCGGGTGGGCGACCACCTCGAGTCCGGCAGCTTTGGACTTCCAGACAGACGGCAGGTCACCAAAATCCCAGCGCTGGACATTTTTTCGCTCGGGCGAGTCGGCTTGGGGGGCCGCCACCGCGGGCTCGCCGCTACGAAACTCCGCGACCAACGCCGCCATATCCCTGCCCTGCCCCAGCAACTTGCCCTCGGTATCCACCACACGAATATTCATGCGGTAAAAATCCTCAAGCTGGGCCGGCTGCCAATCTGATGGTGCCACCTGCACGCCGCGCTGTCGTTTGAGCACGCCGCTCAGGGCCGCGCACAGGTCGCTGTCTTCCGCACTGAGTTCCGCCAGTGCGGCATCCACCACATCCGGCGCGGGCACCAACTGTTTGCGCAGCGCTTTGGGCAAGCCTTTGATGAGCGCAATGCACTTATCGCGGAGCAACCCCGGCACCAACCAGTCGAACAGATAGCGCGGCGCGCGGTTCAAGAGCGGCAGCGGGATCGTGATGGACACGCCGTCGTTCTGGCGCCCGGGTTCAAACTGGTAGCGCAGCTGATAGTCGACGCCCTGCCAATGCAGTGTGGGCGGAAACTGCGCCTCGACCGCGGCGCCCGGGTCCCGCACCAAAATCTGCTCCCGCTTCAGCAGCAGCATCTCGTCCCGGGCGCGATCGGCCTTGAGCCATTTAATCAGCGAGGTGATGCCCACGCAGTCCTCACCCAAGCGCTCGTCGTAAAACTGCACCAGCGCCTCTTCTTCAATCAGCAGATCGCGGCGACGGGTGCGTGACTCGAGCTCCTCTACCGAGCGCATCAGCGCCAAGTTCTCTTTGAGGAAACGCGGCGGCTTCATCACGTTACCGGTCACCAGCGCGTCACGAATAAAAATCTCGCGGGCCGTTTTGGCGTCGATGTCACCAAAGTGCACCCGGCGACCATCGCTGATAGTGAGTCCGAAGAGCGTGACCCGCTCTTTGGCCATCACCCGGCCGCTGCGGCGCTGCCACGCGGGCTCATAGTGGCTCCGCTTTAACACTCGCGGGTTCACGCGCAACAACCAGTCGGGCTCAATAGCCCCACACTGGCGCGCATAGACCTGCGTGGTCTCGACGATCTCGCCGGCCACCAACCAAGGGGGTGGTTTTTTGTACTGACCCGAGCCTGGGAACACCACAATCTTGCGGTTGCGGGTGGCATTGAACTGTTTGCCTTCGTCTCGCTGGGCGACATTGCCCAAAAGCCCGGTCAGTAGCGCTTGGTGGATGGACTCGTAGGCTTCCTCATCCGGCAGTTGCGAGCGCACCTTAAAGCCCAGCTGTCGACAGGCGATGACCAACTGGGAGTGGATCTCGCGCCACTCGCGCATGCGCATATAGGCCAGGTACTCGCGCTGGCAGAGCTTGCGCAGCTGATTCTGACTGAGCGCCTGGCGCTGCGCCTCGTAGTAACGCCACAGCGCGATCCACGCCAAAAAGTCCGAGCGCGGATGCTGGAACCGCGCGTGGGCTTGATCAGCCTGAGTCTGTTTGTCGGTCGGCCGCTCACGCGGATCCTGAATCGACATGGCGCTGACAATCACCAGCACCTCGGCAAGGCAGCCGAGCTCGTTGGCGGCGAGCAGCATGCGCCCCAAACGCGGGTCGACCGGCAAGCGCGCGAGCTTTTGACCCAGCGCCGTGAGCTTACCTCGTGCCGATACCGCGCCGAGTTCTTCTAACAGCCGATACCCGTCGCGCACTACCTTCGGGTCGGGCGGGTCAAGAAAAGGAAAGCGATCAACTTCACCCAACCCCAGCTCGAGCATGCGCAGCACCACCGCCGCAAGATTGGTGCGGCGAATCTCCGGGTCGGTGAACTCGGGGCGGCCGAGAAAATCGGGCTCACTGTAGAGACGAAAGCAGACGCCGTCTGACAGCCGCCCGCAGCGGCCCTTGCGCTGGTTCGCACTGGCCTGGGAGATCGGTTCGATCGGCAAGCGCTGCAAGCGGCTGCGCGCGCTGTAGCGACTGATTCGCGCCTCGCCCGGGTCAATCACATAGCGAATACCCGGCACGGTCAGCGAGGTTTCGGCCACGTTGGTCGCCAGCACCACGCGCATACCTGAGCCACCGCTTTGAAAAACGCGATTCTGTTCGGCCTGACTCAAGCGCGCGTAGAGCGGCAATACTCGCAGGCGATCATTATAGCGGAGCGCCTTAGCAAGCTCACGAATGTCGCGCTCACCGGGCAAAAACACCAGGGCATCCCCGCGAGGACCAAACCGGCCCTGCTCAATTTCACCGAGCAGGTCGGCGATCTGCTGGCGTACCCCTTCGTCCCGGTCTTCGGTGTCGCCGACATACTGCACGTCGACCGGATAAGTGCGGCCGCTGACTTCGATCACCGGTGCGTCGTTAAAGTGCTCTGAAAAACGCGCCACGTCGATGGTGGCCGAGGTAACGATAATTTTCAGGTCGGGCCGGCGGGGCAATAACTGCTTGAGATAACCCAGTAAAAAATCGATGTTGAGGCTGCGCTCGTGAGCCTCGTCGATAATCAGCGTGTCGTAGGCGCTAAGGTCACGGTCGTGGGTCAGCTCGGCGAGCAGTATGCCATCCGTCATCAGCTTGATGGCGCTGGCATCCGAAACGGTGTCGTTGAAGCGGATCTGATAGCCCACCAGACCACCCAGCGACGTGTTGAGCTCATCGGCAATGCGCTGGGCCACGGTGCGGGCGGCAATACGCCGGGGCTGAGTGTGGCCAATGCGCAACTGGCGGCCACGACCAAGATTCAGACAGATCTTGGGGAGCTGAGTGGTCTTACCTGAGCCCGTCTCGCCCGCCAGGATGACCACCTGATGATCGCGAATCGCCGCCTCGATATCGGCGCGGCGCTCAGAGACCGGCAGCTGTTCGGGAAACTCGATTTTCGCCGGCACCTCGCGTTCGGTCACCGGCTGGGCAGTACTCATGGTTCGATACCGAGTTCAGTCGAGATCGCGCAGCTCGCGTCGCAGAATTTTGCCCACCGCGGTCTTCGGTAGCTCATCCTTGAACACGACTGACTTTGGCACCTTGTAGCCGGTGAGCCCCTCGCGCATGAAATTGCGCACGTCGTCCTCAGAGAGCTCAGGGTTACTGCGCACCACATACATGCGAATCGCCTCCCCCGTGCTCTCACTCGGTATGCCAACTGCCGCGCACTCGACCACGTCGGGATGCGCCACCAGCACATCCTCGAGTTCGTTGGGGTACACGTTAAAGCCGGACACCACGATCATGTCCTTCTTGCGATCGACAATGCGCATATAGCCATCGGGCTGCACCAGCGCGATATCACCGGTGGCGAACCAGCCGTCGCGATCAATCACCTCCGCCGTGGCCTCGGGGCGCTGCCAATAGCCGGCCATGACCTGGGGGCCGCGCACGCAGAGCTCCCCCGCTTCGTCGAGCCCGAGGACGTTGCCGTCATCATCGCGAATCTGGATCTCGGTGCCGGGCACCGGCACGCCGATGGTGCCAATTTGCACGCCATTGCCGGGATTCGCTGAGACGGTCGGTGACGTTTCGGTCAGACCATAGCCTTCTGATACCCGGCAACCGGTCACCTCTGCCCAGCGGTTGGCCGCGTCGTGGGTCAGCGCCATACCGCCCGAGAGCGTCACCTGCAGGTTGGGGAAATTGAGCGCGCGGAACGCTTCGTTATTACAGAGCGCCACGAACAATGTGTTCAAACCGCAGAACAGCGCCGGTTTGTAGTCGTCGAAAGCCTTGACCACCGAGGGCAGGTCTCGCGGGTTGGGGACAAACGCGGTGTGGGCACCAATGCGCAGGGCATACATCGAGGCCGTAAATGCATAGATATGGTAGACGGGCAGTGGCTGCAGCATGGTGCTGCCCCGCCCCTCAATGTTATGGGTCTCGAAGAACGCATCGCTCTGCAGCACATTGGCAATCAGATTGCCGTGGGTGAGCATCGCGCCCTTAGCCACGCCCGTGGTGCCACCGGTGTATTGCAGCATGGCCAGATCGTCGCGATTGAGAATCGCCGCGCGATACGGCGTTTTGGCACCGGCTTTTAACACGGCATTGAGCTTCAGTGACCCGGGAATCGAGAACGCGGGCACCATGCGCTTCACATATTTGACCAAAAAATTAATGAGCGTGCGCTTGGGCTGGGGATGAAGGTCAGCAATCTCGGTGACCACGACGGTCTCGACATCCGTTTTAGGCAGCACCGCCGCCGCGGTTTGCGCCACGTTGGCCTGCACCACCATCACTTTGACATTGGCGTCGTTGAGCTGATGCTCAAGCTCCCGCTCGGTGTAGAGCGGGTTGGTATTGACCACCACCATGCCGGCGCGCAGCGCCCCCAGACACACCACCAGATACTGGATGAGGTTGGGCATTTGCACCGCGACCCGGTCGCCACGCGCAAGCCCCGCGCCGTGCTGCAACCAGCCGGCAAACTGCGCCGAGAGCCGGTCGAGATCGGCGTAGGTCAGGGTGTGCCCGACACTGCTGCACGCGGCTTCGTTTTGGTAGGTCGCGAAAGCCTCCTCGAAGAGCGCAACAATGGAGGGATAGGTGTCGGTATCGATGTGGCTGGGAATCTGCAGCGCATCAAGCCGCGCCGCGATCGCACTTTGGACCGTTTCCGTCATGGGGTTATCTCGGGTAACACAGGTGGTTTGGGTATGATGTGGATCGAGCGGTGCGGGGTCAACCTCCCAGCACCGGCAGAGGGATCGCGAAGTGCAGGATCAACCTCGCGACGCGGCAATATGAAACCCGGCCACAGGACTCGCATCATAGTGAGTCGCGAAAGAGCGCCGAAGCAAAACAGACCGGAACAGAACGAGGACAACGCAGGATGCAGATCAGCAATGTGACCTTCGATGAGATCGCCATCGGTGATACCGCAACCTATACGCGGCTGATCACCAATCAGGAGGTCGAAGCATTTGCCGCGATCTCGGGAGACCATAACCCCCTGCACCTTGACCCCGACTACGCCGCCACCACTCCCTTCGGTGAATGCATCGCCCACGGCATGCTCACCGGGGCCTTGATCAGCGCGGCGATTGCCATGCAATTGCCGGGACCGGGCTCGGTTTATCTCAACCAGAGTTTGCAGTTCCGGGCGCCAGTATTTTTGGGGGACACCCTGACGGTCACGCTGGAGGTGACCAAAAAACATGGCAAACGCCCCTGGGTCACATTGAGTTGCACTGTGGAGAACCAAGACGGCAAAACCGTCGCCAAAGGAGAGGCTCAGGTGGCGGCGCCGACCGAGCAAGAAACCGTGACCGTGGTCCCGCCGCCGGCGATTCAGCTACTGGAGGAAGCCTCGCTGGCCTCTGACTGAGCGAACTGCTCGGGGTCGATATACATCAGCTCGATGAGCACCACCGGCTCACTCGCCGACGGCGTTGCACCCATTAAGAGCATGTTGGGCACGCCGTCGAGTGCAATCACACCCGGCACACCGAACAGCCTGCGCTCCGAGGTGGCCTGACCGCTCTCGTCCATCATGCGCATCACGGGTAGTGAGGCCTCTTCATCGCGGAGGTTGTCACTGAGGCGCGACAGCATGGCCAGTACCGAGTCTCTGAACAACGAAAAATTCAGGGTCCCCCGGAACTCGCTGTGATCGAGCGTCACATCCAGGCGTACCTGCCCCTCGTCTTCCATACGGAGCTGGGTGAGCGCAATGCGCTTGCCCGCCTCGAGCTCGCGGAAAATGCGTTTGCCCACCGTGCGCGAGACGTCTATCAGTGATTGATGAATCACGTTTGCACTGATCGTAGCGAACTGCTCGTCGGTCAGCGTGCGCTCATTTGCAGCCATAGCTCCTCCTGTATTGGCCGCGAGTGTAACGCGCGCACTGCTTTGCTCCCACTCCGATTTGCCTGCGCCCCCTTGGGGTGGCTTTGATAGAATTTAATGATTCCACGCCCACACTCCGGCTCGACCCCGCCGGGGCGCAGCGACCCACCCGCCGTCACCATCGATACGAGCCGTGATCAATCCAACCCAAACTCCCTGGACACCGCTGGCGCCCCCGACCCTCGACTGGCAGGGCGACGCGCCGATCTCGCATGATACGGGCGACATTTATTTTTCTACCGAGGACGGCCTGCAAGAGAGTGATTATGTGTTTATCGAGGGTAATCGCTTGCGCAGTCGTTGGGCGACACACAGCGAGGCGTCGTTTGTCGTCGCTGAAATCGGTGTGGGCAGCGCGCTGAATGTTGCACTGACGTGCCAGCGCTGGTTAGAAGACCGGCCGGCGGGCAAAACACTGCACTACATCGGCATTGAGCGGGCACCCATGCGTCCCGCCGATATTCGCCGGGCACTGGCTTCATGGCCTGTGCTATCGCCCATCTGTGATTCCCTCCTTGATCGCTGGCCCGACCCGCTGCCCGGTTGCCACCGGCGACGCTTTATCGACTGGGGGATCACCATCGACTTTTGGTGGGGCGAGGCCACAGAGATCCTCGAGGATCTGGCCAGCCACGGACGCCCGTGGGTGAACGCTTGGTATCTCGATGGCTTCGCCCCGGCCACCGAAACCGGTCCTTGGGAGCCCTCGGTTTTTGAGGCTATGGCGAATCTCAGCCGACCCGACGCCACCTTCGCCACCTTCACCGCGGCGGGCACGGTCCGACGCGGGCTTTCAGATGCCGGCTTTAGCGTGTCCAAAAGACCGGGATACGGCCGCAAGCGCGAGGCCCTGTTTGGCCAACTCGACACCGCATCGCCACGCCCACCGCGATTGACCCCCTGGGACCTCAATGCCCACCCCAGCGGCGTAGGTAACGTCCTGGTCGTGGGTGCCGGATTAGCCGGCGCGCATGCGGCGGCGGCGCTCGCGGCGCGCGGTATCAGCGTGACCGTGCTCGAAGCAGGCGCGATGGCGACCGGGGGCTCGAGTAATCTGCAAGGCATCACCTACACGCGTCTGTCGCACCAGCACAACCCGCTTACCGACTTTTCGGTGTCAGCGTTCGGTTACGCGACTGATATGACTGCCCAATTACTGCATCGCGGTGCACTGACAGAGGGTGTCGATGCAGGGCTGGGTGGCTACATACAGCTTCACGACGAGGACGACATGCTGGCGCATCTTCGTAAGGTGTTGCCGCTGGCACCGCAGTTTGCGCAGGCTGTGAGCGCCGATGACATCGCTGAACGGATCGGGATCGCGCCACGCTGCGGGGGTATCCACTATCAGCGCGGCGGCTGGCTCGACCCGAGGGCCGTGTGTCGCGCGCTCTTGGATCATCCTCTGATCAGGTTCCACGAAAACTGCGGTCCGCTGACGCTGCTGCGCACCGATAACGGGCACTGGCAGGCCCTGAACAAGGCCAACACCGCCTTGGCCGAGGCACCCGCGGCTATTTTGGCGACCGCGCACGGGGTCCTCGCTGCGCCGCAACTGGCATGGCTGCCGATTACGCCGATCAGGGGTCAAACCACGCATCTGGCCAGCACCACGCAGCTCTCGGGTCTCGACATTGCCCTGTGCGATCAGGGTTATCTGCCGCCCGCCAGAGAGGGCCTGCACTGTATTGGCGCCAGCTTTGGCCCCGGGGATGTCGGCACAGATGAACGTGAGCCTGAGCACGCGCATAATGTCGGCATGATGCAAAGCGCTCTCCCTCAACTGGACATCGCTGCCCCGGAGCACGGTTGGCAGGGTCATGTGGCCCACCGGTGCAACAGTAACGACTATCTGCCGATTGCGGGTATGGCGCCCGATCTGCCTGCATTCAACGCGCAGTACGATCGACTGCGTCATGATCGCAAGC